>JBLHFB010000054.1:0-9493 GCA_047614865.1 Gammaproteobacteria bacterium
AAACCCCTATAAAAAAGCGCTACCGGAAAACCCGTAGCGCTTTTTTATCTCTCTTGTGGCCGCCAGGCGGCCGGCTTGCTTAGTGCCAAGCTTTTTGCCAACCCACGGTTACGCTTAGGTCGGTTTCCAATTGTGGCCCGTCTAGGTCTTGATAAGTAGGAAGCATCACTTCGAATGCCAAGCGTTGCCCGTTTAGGGAGTCGCCTTGTGCTGCCCAGTTAACCCCAAAGCCTATATCCAGACGCTCTCCGGCACGTAAATCTGCGCGCTGAGTGGGTGCCATTCCGCCAAGGTTGGCGCCATTAACATCTGACCAGCGAACCGCTTCGGCGCGGACAGATCCTGAGAGTGATTTGCTCAACTCATGAGCGATCCATGCGGTTGCATGGCCTCGGTTGCCTAAGCGATAGCCGCGATCGTTTTCGCCAGTGCGAAAAGTCAGGCCGCTTTGTGCGCCCCACGAAGATTTGTCGGCAAGCTTGCTGTTGTAGGTAAAGCCTAGGCGAACATCCCATGTGCCAGAACCGGGCTGCATGGCGTATGGCAGTGCGGCGTTTCCAGCAGGGGTGTCGTCACTCTGATCGATAGAGCCTGTTGGGACATTTACGCCAACCGTAAAATGAGCGTTGGCATCCACTACGTCGGCCATGCCGATCATTGCAGATAGTTTAAGGTCGCCAATTCCATTCGATTTGGTGGTGAATTCACGTTCATTCCCGCCGCAAGCCGGTGCGGTGGCGGGAGGCATACAAAGATGGTGATCCATCTCTTGTTGAATGTAAGGAAGCATTACCATCACTGTCACTTCGTCACTTGGCGCGTACATCATTCCAGCCATTAGCATCTGCATCGGCATGCTGGTTGGGGCAACCGGGAAGCCTGCTTGGTGAACTTGATCTTGCGATTGGCGGTCGGTGTCCGTGCGGTTGCCATCCATAGTCATGTGCATCAGCCGAACTGACGTCATGATTTCGCCCTTCTTATGCAGATGGTCGCCCATTACCCCAATCGGTGCGTGATCAAGAGCCGTTGTGCGGTCATGCGCTGTCGCAAATTGGGACATGGCGATTGCGGCGGTGGACAAAAGCACTGCGCGGGTTGACGGGAAAAGCATATTGAAAGTCTCAGTTGTTTTTGTGCGGCATAGTTTGCCGCAGGTGCGCAGCGGTAGTCACTGCGTCAGATTGTCGCAGCCGCAGTACTGAGGCCTTCTGCTGTTAAAATGGCGAAATGACTTCAGCTGAAAATTATCATCGTTTTTGCAGCCGCCTTTCTAGCCTTCGCTGGGTTGCCGTTATTGGTCAACTATTCGCCTTAGTCGCTGGGGCGCAATTGCTGCATGCACTAGCCTGGCAGCCGATGTTGATACTCTGCTTTGGCTTGCTGCTGGCCAATGTGGCTATTTGCCGCAGGCTAAAAACCGAGTCAGTGCTATCGGCGCCGGAGGCATTCAGCCATCTACTGCTAGACGTGTTTGTGCTCAGCGTGCTGCTCTACTATTCCGGCGGCGCAAGCAATCCGTTTGTGTCGCTTTATCTCCTCCCGGTGGCATTGGCGGCAACCGTGCTGCCGCTTCGATACGTGATTGCCCTAGTTGCGATCTGTACCGCTGGCTACAGCTTCCTATTTTTGTTCGCCCGCCCAATGCCGCATGTTCACGGCGTACACGGCAGCGATTTTGATATGCACTTGGCTGGCATGTGGCTAAATTTCGTGGTTACCGCGGTACTTATTGCCGGATTCGTTACCTCTCTCGCGACAGCAGTCCGCCAGCGCGACGCCTCACTGGCCGCAGCCAGTGAATCAGCCCTACGCCAGCGTGGGGTTATTCGAGTGGGTGCCTTGGCTGCCGGCGCTGCCCATGAGCTCGGTTCGCCGCTTTCGACAATGGCAATGCTTGTCGAGGACATGAAGTGCAGTGACAGCAACGATGGCAAGCAAGCAGATTTGGAATTGCTTGGGCAGCAGATTGATGTTTGTCGTCACCATCTTGATCGGCTTTTTTCCCTGCGCGCGGACACTGAGCTTAGTCTTGCTCCGTGGCTATCCAATGTGGCTGAGCAATTCCGCGCCGTTCGCCCAGAAAGCGTACTTACGATGCCTGAGCAGCTGGAGTCGAGTGATGAACAAGTCCCTGCGGTAGTCGAGCAAGCGCTATTCACCCTATTGAATAATGCCGCTGACGCCTCGCTTGCCGCAGGGGATCAGCGCATAGAATTACAAGCCAGTAAGCAGTCTGGGTTGGTTTCGCTGACGGTTATTGATCAAGGCGGAACAACGGTTGACTGGGGTCAGGCCTTGCAGCGCAGGGCCAAGCCTGGAGGACGCGGTGTCGGTTTGAAGGTTGCCCTTAGCGGGATGGAAACTATCGGCGGCGACATTCTGTTTTCAGCGGCTGCGAATGGAAGCCAAGTCACTATTCGTTGGCCTGAGAGATGACTAGCAACAGCCACTTCCTGATCGTAGATGACGACAGCGTTTTCTGCAGAATTTTAGCGCGCGGCCTAGCGGCGCGAGGCCACGAGGCCGCGATAGCCCACAACAGTCAGCAGGCGATCGCCGCTTGTAAGCAACTCGCACCGACCCACATCGTGCTTGATTTACGCTTGGGTGACGAATCAGGACTAGGGCTGATCGCTGATTTGAAGGAACTTACACCAACGGCAGAGATATTGCTGCTGACGGGATATGCCAGCATTCCTAGCGCAGTTGAAGCGGTCAAGCGAGGAGCCGCTAACTACATACAAAAGCCAGCCACGGTAGATGAAATTCTAGCCGGATTCGGCCCGGCAACCTGCTTGCCGTCCACAGGCGAAAGCGCAGGAGCTGCGCTGCCGAGCGTTAGGCGGGTGGAGTGGGAGCATATCCAGCGTGTGCTGTCAGATAATGATGGCAATGTTTCAGAGACTGCGCGCCAGCTTGGAATGCACCGCCGCAGCCTACAACGCAAATTGGCGAAGCGACCGGTGATAAGATAAACCGGTCCCCAAACTTAACGGTAGAAAACGCGTATGAGTATCCTGATTGCCAACGCCCGCGTAGTGAACGAAGGCCAAATTAAAGAACAAGATGTGATGGTCGTCAACGGCCGAATCCATCAAGTTGGCAACCAGATCGCCGCTGGTGAACGCACTCATGTAATTGATGCCAAGGGCAAAACCCTGATGCCAGGGATGATCGATGACCAAGTGCATTTCCGCGAGCCGGGGCTGACCCATAAGGCCGATATCGAGAGCGAATCCTTGGCTGCAGCGGTTGGTGGAATCACCAGCTACATGGAAATGCCTAACGTTACTCCACCGACTACTGACCGCGAAGCCTTGCGCGACAAATACGCAATTGCTCAAGAGCGCTCATACGCCAACTACGCATTCTATCTAGGTGCTACTAACGACAATATCGATGAGATTCGTCGGATTAAGAAAAACGAAGCCTGCGGTGTGAAAGTCTTTATGGGCGCATCAACCGGCAATTTGCTTGTCGACAATCACGACTCGCTGAATAAAATTTTTAAAGACTGCCCACTGCTAATCGCCACTCATTGTGAAGATTCACCCATGATTGGCGAGAATATGATGAAAGCGCGGGCGCAATACGGCAGCGATGTGCCGATTGAGATGCACCCGATTATTCGCTCCGCTGAAGCTTGTTATAAGAGTTCGTCGTTCGCTGTAGGCATGGCGAAAGAGCACGATACGCGCCTGCACGTTCTACACCTCACAACCGCCAAAGAAATGGAGTTGTTTACAGCGGGGCCCGTTAAAGGCAAGCGAATTACTGCCGAAGTTTGTGCTCACCATTTGTTCTTTGATTCTGACGATTATGCCGCCAAAGGCAACCTCATTAAGTGCAACCCAGCGATTAAAAAGCCGACTGACCGTGATGCAATTTGGAAAGCATTGCTAGAAGACCGCATTGATGTGATTGCTACCGACAACGCCCCGCATTTGCTTGAAGAGAAGGCCGAGAAATACGACAAAGCGCCGGCTGGCTTGCCGCTGGTTCAGTTTGCCTTGCCTAGCTTGCTAGAGCACGTTTACAACGGCAAGCTGACGATTGAGCAGCTAGTGCACAAAACCTCTCACGCGGTAGCCCAGTGCTACGGCGTGTCTGAGCGTGGCTATATCCGTGAAGGCTATTGGGCTGATTTGGTTCTGGTCGACATGGACAAGCACAACCCAATCCGCAATGAGCAGAGCCTCAGCAAATGCGGCTGGACACCATTCGACGGTTATGATTTCCACACTCAAATCACCCATAGCATTGTTTCTGGCCAGCTAATTTTGGCTGATGGCGAAATCGACCGTGGCGTAAGCGGTTACCGTTTGGACTTTGTTTAGTGGGCGACGTAACACGCTTATTTGTCGACAACCTAACGGTTATCGATTGTTCGTATCTCCATCCGCAGCGCGGCCTTTTGGGCGAGAGCTGGATTGTGGATATTGAGCTGACCGGCGAGTTGGATGAGCAAGGCATGGTGTTCGATTTTGGCCATGTGAAAAAGCTGATCAAAAGCACTATTGATGACACCGTTGACCACAAGTTGGTTGTGCCTACCCAGAACGCTGGGGTGTCGGTCAATGCCGAATTGACTGAACTGCGATTTGAATACGCCAACGGCAAAGTGATTGAGCACAAAGCGCCAGCGGATGCGCTGTGCTTGGTGGAAGCTGACTCTTTAAACGCGACAAATGTTGCTCGTTATACCGAATCGATTCTGAAACCGGTATTGCCGAGCAATGTCTTAGACGTAAAAATTCAGCTGCGAACCGAGCAAATTAATGGCGAGTTGTATCATTACAGCCACGGTTTGAAAAAGCACTTGGGCAATTGCCAGCGTATCGCCCACGGACATCGCTCGACTATTCATGTGTTGCTGGACGGCCAGCGCTCAGTCGAGCATGAAAAGCAGATTGCTACTGACTTCAGCGATATTTATATCGCCACTCAAGAAGATTTAATCGGCGAAACTGACAGCAACTATCAGTTTGCCTACACCGCTCAGCAAGGTCGCTTTGAGATCAGCTTGGACAAGGGCGCTTGCTACTTTATGGATTCCGACACCACGGTCGAGCTGATTGCCCATCATTTACAGAGCAAGATTGGTGGTGGCGTTACGGTTCGAGCCTTTGAAGGCGTAGGTAAAGGTGCGGTTGCGGGGCCTGCCGGCTAATTATTGTTAGGCAAGCATCGCTAGCTTGCCTCGGTCACTATGCTTGCTAGGTGCTAGGCAATTTGGCTTACAATTTCTGGACGAGCCACTCGGTCAGCACTTGTACCTGGACCAGCTAGGCGAATTTGCACGAGGCGATTATTGACCTTGGCCTAAAGTCGACAGTAAATACAGTGTGATCGAGGCATTGGCTCTGTTCTGAATTAAGGAAATAGTGGACTGCCTTGGCTGGTTCCGAGTGCCCATTGGTGTTCGCTAGACTGTTAAGTTCGGCTGCACCGTTAAGCTCCGCGGGAAACACTTTAGCTTTGCCCATGTAGCTCAGATCTGTCGGCGTCGGCTTGTCATCGTTGCGACTGTGGCTGAGGTTTGAGCTGTATGCTGCGCAGCGCAATAGCGCAGTAGGCTGACGCAAACGAGCAGAGCACTATATATTTAATCATCAGGGCTGCCTATTGAAGGCCGTCGACCTTAGTGATTGGTTGGCAATCCAGCAAGCGATAGCAGACTAGGGCAGCTACCACGCTGATCCAATCGGTTGCTGATGCCTTACGAATCTAGCGCGCTGGCGTAGCCGTATATCGCAGTGAGCATTGCATGTAAGCCATTTGAGCGGGTAGGGCTCAAATGCTCATTGAAGCCGATCGCTTTAATGAATCCTGCTGGAGTGCTCTTGATTTCTGCTGGAGTGCGGCCAGAGTAAACACGGGTTATCACTGCGATTAGGCCAGCAACAATTGCCGAGTCGGACGTGCCGCGAAAGAACAGGCGCCCATCAGCTATTGCAGGTTTGATCCACACATTAGATTGGCATCCGTCGATTTTGAATTCGTCGGTCATCCAGCTTTCGGGGAAATCGCCGAGCTTTCTGCCTAGGTCGATCAAGTATTGGTAGCGGTCCATCCAGTCTTCAAAAAAACCAAACTCTTCAATCAGCTCTTCTTGGGCTTGGCTAATGTTTTCTGATGGTGCGGTAGTATCTATGTCTGTCATGGCGGTGGATTATACGGGGTTTAGGGTTTGATTTTGTTGTGTGAAGCGTCGCATATATGCCCACGGTTTGAGCGCTTACAAGTACATAGCCAAACGGCATGGCGATCTTTTACCGTGAAAGGGGTTGGCGAAAACCCCGTGCCGGAATGCGAGCCATCACAGAACGGTTGATTTTGTGATTCGCCACAGCTGCACCAGTAGTATTCTTTGTCGGGCTCAAGCTCTAATGCAATTGGCATGCGAGCGGCTATTTTGGCGACTAGTGGTGGGCTTGAATCAGACATCAGTGAATCTCGTTTCGGCGGTTGAGGGCTTAAGTGTTGCACATTCTTGAAGTTAAAAAACTGCAGGTTGGCTTGGCGCCAGCGATTGATATTGCGGTTCGGTCTGGCGAATGTTTAGTGGTTGATGGGCCGAGTGGCTCTGGTAAATCGAGGCTGCTCCGCGCGATTGCTGATTTGGATGATGTTGGCGGCGCAAAGACGCTGGATCAAAGACGCTGCGAGAGCTTTGCCGCCAGTGATTGGCGAGGAAAAGTTGGCACGCTGCCTGCTGAGCCAGTCTGGTGGGGGGAGACAGTCGGGGATCACTTTCAGTCCAACCTGAAGCTGGCAGAGGAAATAGGCATTGCTGAGCCGTTGTTTAATCGGCCGATTAAGCAACTAAGCTCCGGCGAACGGCAACGGATGGCTCTGCTTAGGGCGTTGAGCGTTAATCCACATTTTTTACTTTTAGACGAGCCAACCTCGCAGTTAGACGAGTGCAATACCTTGCTAGTCGAGTCGTTGCTTGTAGGGTTGCTAGACCAGAAAGCCCTTGGTTTAATCTGGGTTAGTCATGACGCCTCCCAGCGAAGGAGGCTTGCAGCCCGGTCGCTTAGTTTGTCCTTAGCGGGAACCGCCGAATGATCACGCTTACGTATTGGGACTTGCTCGCGTCGTCTTTGTTGGTGCTTATTCTGGCGGCAGTGTCGGCCTACGCGAAATTGGGCATCACACGCACCCTTTTGATTGCGGCGATACGCTGCGCCGTTCAACTTGGCTTGATTGGACTAATCCTCAACTGGTTGTTCGGCACCGAGTCGCTAGCCGTTTTGCTGCTAGTTGTTACCGTGATGTGGGTCGCTGCGGGGCGCGAAGTAGTTGGGCGCCAGTCGCGCAGGCTAAAAGGCTTATATGCGTTTGCTAGCGGTGCAGTGGCAATGTTTCTATCGTCGTTCACCGTAACGATTGTTGCGCTTACCCTAATAATTGATGTTCAGCCTTGGTATCAGCCCCAATACGCCATTCCCTTATTGGGAATGATGCTGGGCAATACGATGACGGGAGTTTCCTTGGCAACCGAGCGCCTAACGACCTCGGTATGGGAGCGTGCCGCACAGATTGAGCAGCGACTTATGCTTGGTCAGACTGCCAGAGAGGCGATGCGACCTCTAATGCGCGAATCAGCAACGGCAGGAATTATGCCAATTGTTAACGCGATGTCGGCTGCGGGGTTGGTTAGTTTGCCGGGCATGATGACCGGGCAAATCTTGGCGGGAACACCGCCTACAGAGGCGGTTAAATACCAACTAATGATTATGTTTTTAGTTTCTGCGGGAACGGGTTTGGGTGTGGTTGGGTCTTTATGGGTAACCCAGATGCGATTGTTTGACTCGCGCCAACGCCTCAGGCTCGACCGCTTAAGCAGCTCTTAGTGTAAGTGGGCAATCTTTTCGGCTAGAGTATTCGTCATGCAACAGCTTTTACAAAAAATCGTAGTATCCGCGCTAGTCAGCTTAGCCGCAGTATCTTTTGCTCAAGCCAGTGAAGTGTATCGCTGGAAGGATTCAGAAGGTCGTCTGACATTCTCGGACAGGCCACTTAGCAACGATGCAAGAGCTTACACCCCTCACAGCGGGCCAGTCGGCGAAGATGCGCCAGATCCTTTGGCTTTACGCCGCGTGCAGCAGTGCGAAACCGCCGAGCGTAACTTGGGGGATGTGATTGCGCAGATTAACTTTGAGATTGCCGAAGAAAAAGAATCGGGCACTTATAATGAGGCCGCATCCGAGGGTAAAAGCACCGCTCGGATTGCCGAAGCGCGTCACAGCGTCAAAGTCTGGTGCCGGAAGGCCAAGGGCTAGCAACAATGCCACTAGCGCCAGCTATTTCTGGCTAGCGCATTCTTCATTTTTATATTCTATCCAGACCGCGCTTTGCTGCTGCAAGTACCTGGCGTGGAGCCGTGCCACCTAAATGGTCGCGTGCCGAAACTGAGCCTTCCAGCGTCAGCACGTCGAATACATCGTCGCTAATAATATCGCTAAATTGTTGCAGCTCAGAAAGCGATAACTCGCCTAAATCTTTCGCTTGCTCAATGCCATAGGCCACAGACTTCCCAACCACTTCGTGTGCGTCTCTAAATGGCATGCCTTTTACTACTAAGTAGTCGGCCAGGTCGGTTGCGGTTGAGTAACCTTGAAGCGCAGCCTTGCGGCAAGATTCATGATTTACTTCTACCGCGGGCATCATGTCGGCAAAAGCGCGAACGCTGCCCATGATGGTGTCAACCGTGTCAAAAAGCGGCTCTTTGTCTTCTTGATTGTCTTTGTTGTAGGCCAGAGGCTGGCCCTTCATCAAGGTCAGCAGCGAGATTAAGTGCCCGAACACTCGGCCGGATTTGCCGCGAACTAGTTCAGGAACATCAGGGTTTTTCTTCTGCGGCATGATGCTAGAGCCGGTGCAGAAGCGATCAGGCAGCTTAATAAAGTTAAACTGTGCCGAGGTCCACAAAACCAGCTCTTCCGAGAAACGCGATAAATGCATCATGATGATTGCCGAAGTCGCATTAAATTCGATCGCAAAATCGCGATCGCTTACTGCGTCAAGCGAGTTTTGATGAATAGCATCAAAGCCCAACAACTCAGCGGTAATAGTGCGATCTATAGGGTAGGTAGTGCCCGCTAATGCTGCCGCGCCGAGTGGCAAACTGTTCACTCGCTTGCGAGTGTCGGCCAAGCGTTCGCGGTCACGACAGATCATCTCAAACCAAGCCAACATGTGGTGCCCGAAAGTGACGGGCTGCGCAACTTGCAAGTGCGTAAAGCCTGGCATGATGCTGTTTGCTTCACGCTCGGCAACGCCTAACAGGCCAATTTGAAGGCGTTTTAGCTCGGCGTCAATAAGGTCAATTTCATCCCGAAGCCAAAGACGAATGTCAGTAGCCACTTGGTCGTTACGAGAACGACCGGTATGCAATTTTTTGCCGACAGTGCCTATTTTCTGGGTCAGTCGGGCTTCAATATTCATGTGTACATCTTCAAGCGGAATCGACCACTCGAACTCG
>JBLHFB010000055.1:0-9246 GCA_047614865.1 Gammaproteobacteria bacterium
TTTTGGATGGCGGGAAGCAGCAAAATAGATTGGAGCACCATGATGCCCAAAGACAGTGTTGTTCAATGGTTTGGCGGCTCCCTTGGCCTACCTTTTCCAGAAATAATGGCGATATTAGCCACCTACACCGAGCTACTAGGCGCGGTGTTCCTATTGTTTGGTTTTGCAGTACGTTGGATTTCGGTCCCGCTCTTGGTCACCATGGCGGTTGCCGCATTCACCGTGCATCTCGACAACGGCTGGTCAGCCATTGCAGACCCACAGTTTCCATTAGCTTCTGAACGCGTTGAACAGTCGGTCGAAAAACTAGCCGCAGCAAAAAGCATCTTGCAAGAGCACGGCAACTACCAGTGGCTAACCAGCAGCGGTAACTTCGCCATCATAAATAACGGCATCGAGTTTTCTGTTACCTACTTCATTATGCTGCTGTCGTTGTTTTTCGCTGGCGCGGGCAAGTTCTTTAGCCTTGATTACTACATTTCGCTAATTTTTCGTCGCTGATAAATCCTACTAAAACATTGAGCTAGCTGCCAACCAGCTAGGTCAATGTTGCGCTGCAGGATGCGCTGAAACCGTCTACACTGCTTCTTTTGCAAGCGAGTGACAGCGTGTCGTATTTCAAAACCCGCAGACTAGAAAATGATCTGGCAAATGCCAACTCCTACGGCGAGTGGAAAGATGTTGCTCAGACTCTAGATCGCCTAGAAGGAAAAGACCAATGGCTAGGTGAGGAATCCTCTGCGCTTTATAGCCATCGCCTGATCCGCAATCGCTTAAACGAACTCCGCCAACTGCGTAAGAAGGACAATGTTCCCGAGCTAGTGTTCTGGCTGCATGAAGGACTGCACGGCAACCTTGGCAATATGGCCAACGAAGCGCTGTATTCACAGACTCGGGTTGGCACCAAGCCACTGATTACCCAATACATCAACGAGGTCGTTGAAGTACTGGAATATCTTGCCTCCCATCAATTTGACGACTTCGGCTACGACGCCAAAATTCGCTTCTTTAAGCGGGTCGCCAAATGCTTTGGTCGCTCAGGCCTACTGTTCAGTGGCGGCGCAACCTTGGGCATGTTCCACATTGGTGTCTCAAAGGCGCTTTGGGAACACAACCTATTACCACGTGTTGTATCCGGCTCCAGCGCTGGCTCAATCATTGCCAGCGCAATGGCAACCCGTACCGACGACGAGTTTCTTCAGTTTCTTGATCCTGAATACTTGTACCTGCAAGCCTTTGCCCCCAACAATTGGAAGTCACTGGTAGATGAAAAGGCAGTTCTAAGTGGCAAACAGCTAGAGCATTGCTTGCAAGAGAACTTGGGCGATCTCACCTTTGCTGAAGCATTTGAGCGTACTGGGCGAATATTGAATATTCCCATTTCCCCTGTTGCCAGCAATCAGATGCCGCGCTTAATGAACTATCTGACCGGCCCCAATGTGTTGATCAGAACCGCGTCGCTTGCTTCCTGCTCTATCCCGGGCATTTTCCCGCCAGCTAAATTGATGGGCAAGAATTTCGACGGCAGCATCACGCCGTATCTCCCAAGTCTGCGTTGGGCCGACGGCTCATTGAAGTCTGACCTACCGATGCTGCGCATGGCTCGCCTGCACGACGTGAACCACTACATCGTTAGTCAAACCAACCCGCATATCGCGCCGTTCCTGCATCGCGCGGCAGAATCTGAACGCAAAAAAGGCGTGCTGCCATTCGCTAAAGACTTAGTCACTGGTAGCCTTCAGGCACAAGGCAAACACGTTCTCGCCACAGCGCAGAACCACGTCTCACAACCATTTATAAAACGTGTTTTAGGCGAAGCACATTCAATATTAAATCAAAACTACCGAGGCGATATCACCATCATCCCTCGCTTTGACCCAATAAAAATGGCCAAGGTTCTCACCAACCCTACGCCAGAAGACATTGAAAGCTTCATCATTGCCGGCGAGCGTGAAACCTGGCCGCAGATGGAAAGAATCCGCAACGCCAGCATCATAAGTCAAACCTTAGAAGACTGTATCCGTCAGTTGAAAATTGAAGGTCGACAGCAACCGACTGGGCCGTCTATCAAACGTGCCAGCTTCTCAGCGAAAAGTATTATTGAGGCAGTTGGGCTGCAGAAGAAAAGCTAGGCGCCCGCTTACTCATCAAGCGGTTTGCGAACCAATGGGCGAACCTAGGGTGCCACGAGTAAATCAGCCATACGCTTAGATAGCATCTTGTATTTATGCGGCAGGATTTTGTAAACCCAACCATTCACACGGGCTTGCAGTCTGTTTGCCTGCTCTGCTACGGCTGAATCACTGTCGTGGTATTCGACAAGCAGTTGAGCGTAGTAGTCGATGTCACGGCGTTCGCTACGCACGCTGATAGCTATCCCATTGAAGAGTTGATACTCACTACGGACAGTCGAGCCTTCAGTGAAGGTGAAACTCTCTGCGGTCTGAACATTCTCCAGGTTGAAATCGTTAAGCGCTTCCGCGACGCCGTTGGCGACACCGGGATAAATCAGCTCGGCTGCGTCTGGCAACCCGTCGATAGTGAAGATAGCTTGCTCTGAACTTTCTTTGGAGACCCGCAAGTAATCGCCATCGGCATTCACAATTTCGACTTGCTTTATAGCGGAGGCAGGAATGTCGCTAATCACCTTATCTAACCACTTCTCAGGTTCTGGTGTCATTTCAACCACTCCGCCAATAAGCCAGGTCTGTACTTCGCCTTCTCGACGAACGTAGGTGTTTGCCGAACCGCCGCGAGCGATTGTTCTTCCCATCACCAGGCCACCAAGAGAGTTGCCAGCTTGGTCGCTGATTCGTAAAACCCGGGCTATTGATTCGGGGTCGCTGACATCACGTAAACCGAGACGATGATAATGCTCTGAATTAGCGGTCATTTTCTCGTTTAGCTTGGCTTGCGACAAGGTCCGAAGCAGACTACGGATCATTTCGAAGTTCATCGGGTAGCCTATCGAATCGACAATCCATTGGTCACCCTGCTTCGAAAAGCTTAGCGCTGGCTGATCGCTGGCTGAGCGATACATTTCTAAGCGGCTAGCCGCTTCTATGTCGGCAGACAAGGCAGGAAAAAGGTAATTATCTACCTTGGTTTGCTGGCCATTGCTTGGCTGTTGATTAGTCACAACCGCTGCTGCAATCAGAGCAATTGATACGAACGCAAGAATCGCTAGGGTTTTGTTGTTCATGATTGGCTTCTGTGGTTAAGCGCGCGAGCGCCCACGGCGAACCATTTGCAGGCCAGCAAACAGCAATACAAGTAGCGGAATCAGAATAATATTAATCAGCTTAATCCGAGCACCTAACGATTCGATATCTTGATCCAGCTGGTGACGGACATCACGCAGTTGTTTGCGAATATCAAACTGCTCGTTCTGAAACTTAAGCAGCAAATCACTTTGCTCTGCCGACAGCGCCATGGTGCCGTCGTCTGAGTTCGACTGCTGCAAGGCTGCTAGCTGAGACTCTGTTTCGGCTAGGCGCGCTTTGAGCGCTTGCTCTTGTTCGCGAAATGTCGATTCTGCCTCACGGCGTAAATCGTCGATTTTCTCAAACGGTCTAGCGAACACACCGCGGCTGCGAATGCTGATCAAGTCGTTGCTGCCCGACAGGCTGTCGAGCAAGTTCACGCCAAAATCGCCGTTGCTGGCCCAAGGTTCAACCACCTGTTGACCTAAGAAGTCTTGCACTCGGACCCAAAGGCGGTCGCTTAGAACGTCGGTATCGGCAACCACAATGACATTGATGTCTGATGCAGAAACACTTAGGTGTGCAGCAGCGTCCTGCTGCGAGTCGACTGGCGGCCCGTCTGGAAACGCTGTTTTTGCTGCGCCGGATATGCGCGCTGCAATAATGTATTCAGCACCGGTAGGAAGGAAAGCTTCAAACAGAACCGACGGGTCAGGAATATAGCCCAAGCGTGTTGACGCCATTGGTGCCGCTTGAGTAGACGAAACAATCAGCGGTGTAATTTCTGTTCCGACTTTAGTGGTTACGGAATCAAGGCCGTTACTTACCCATCCTGGATCGTCAGACAACGGCAGGAAATAACCAACGCTGGACATGTTGATGGTTTCTAGTCCCTGAGTGACAACGTCGCTCTGATTCAAATGGGTGGATTTGAATCGCCCGATACTGAGGTTAGTCACCGGTGGGCTGTTGTAGTCCAATTGCACTTGCATGGCGTTGGCTTCGTCGGCAACGAAAAGCGTCTCTGGGTTCTCAATACCCCATGCTGAAAAAAGCTGCGGAAGGCTTGAGCTAAGGAATTCAGTGCCTCCGATTTGATCGCCCACATCACGATCCGCCATCGGATCGACAAAGATTGCTGCGCGTCCTCCCCGGAGTACAAATTGGTCAATCGCGTACTGAGTTGAGTCAGAAAGTTCTTTGGGATGAACAATCATCAAAAGGTCGATGCCGTCTGGGATAGCAGCAACGCCCATCCCGAGGTTGCGAATATCGAAGAACGACTGCAATTCTTGGAAAAATACCCACGGAGGACTAGCCGGACGGCCTGGTTGGGTAACCTTCCCACCCATCACGCCTAAGCCGGTAATAAGGCCGACGGTGGTTTTGTCTGGATGCGCCAGTTGGTAAATCAACTTGGCAATGTCGTATTCCAAAAAGGCTTCTTTCTCTTGCTGAAGAAACGGCAGCGCCATATTGTCGCCAATCGCATTGCTTCCGGCGATTCCGAAATACAACTTGGTGCCGACGTTATCAACCGGCGCTCCGGTCAGGCCGAAACCAGCAGCAACATCTTCCTGCTCAGAAAACGGTTCAGGGTCGACAACTGAAACCGTCACTTTACCGCCGGCCGCCTGTGCAAACTCAGCAAGCAGTTCTTCAACACGCACGGCGTAGCCACGCAGTGCTTGATAGTCTTCAGAGACTTTGAACGAGAAGTACAAAGTCAGATTGACCGGCTCTTCAAGCTGGCTCAGAACCCCACGCGTGCCGTCTGACAAGGTGTAAATACTATTCTCTGTGAGATCCAATTTAACGCCGCGGAATAGATTATTGCTGAGCATGATCACGCCGAGGAACAAAAACGCGACGACCAGCAGTCCCAAACGGGCAGATAGTGTGTTTTTCATTAGTCTGCCTTCTTAATTTCAACAACAAGAGCACAGGCATAAAGCCATGCACCAATTAACGCGGTGAAGTAGATCACGTCGCGAAGATGAATCACGCCTTTACTCATTGCTTGGTAGTGGGTCATCACGCTTAGTGACGACAGTGAGTCCACAACAATAGATGGCGCAAAACTAGATACCACATCAACCACTGGTCCTAGGCCGGTCATCAAAAACAGGAAACACACCCCGCCGCCAATGACAAAGGCAACGACTTGATTTTTGGTAGTTGCAGAGATACAAATACCAATCGCTAGGAAGCCGCCGGCCATGAGCCAGCTACCTAGATAGCCAGTCAAGATCGCACCATTATCTGGATTGCCTAACCAGTTAACCGTGAGCCATAAGGGGAAACTCAGGGCCAAGGCTAAGCCGCAGAATATCCACGCAGCCAAAAATTTGGCGGCCACTGCTTGCCAAAGAGTTACCGGCAAGGTGAGCAGTAATTCCAAGCTGCCTGACTTTCGCTCTTCGGCCCACAAGCGCATCGAAACCGCGGGAATGAACACCACGTACAGCATTGGGTGAAATCGGAAGAACGACATAAGGTCGGCGCGGCCGCCTTCAATGAAGCCGCCAAAATAGAAAGTCAAAACGCCGGACAGCACTAAGAAGGCAACAATAAATACCCACGCCAGCGGAGTAGCAAAGTAGCTGCCTAGCTCACGGCGGAAGATCAGCCAGGTCATTCCAATCGAGGAAGGGTGCTGTAGGTTCATTACGCTGCCTCCAGCTTGTTTAACTCGGAGCCAATTGTGAGCTTGCGGAACACTTGGTCTAAGCGACCCTGTTCAAGGTACAGCTCAGCAACATTCCATTGATTTTGATCGGCGAAGTCACGCACGGCAGTAAACACATCGGCTCCGTTGGCTGGAACAACGGTTAATCGGCCAGAAGCGCCCTGCTCCACAGAATCCACACCATCAAGGCAACCCAGCTGCTCGGCTGCATCGACGACGCCTACGACAGTTAATGTGACTGCGTGGTGATAGCGCGATTGAGCTGCGAGCTCTTGTGGAGTTCCGTCGGCTAGCAGCTTGCCATCGGCAATAATCACCGCTCTGGTACACACCGCTTCGACTTCTTCCAAAATATGGGTGGAAATAATAATAATTTTCTCAGCGGCCATTTCAGAAATTAGTTTGCGAACTTCGTACTTCTGGTTTGGGTCAAGCCCGTCGGTGGGCTCGTCCAGAATCAAAACATCGGGATCATGAATGACAGCTTGAGCTAGGCCAACGCGGCGGCCATAGCCCTTAGATAAGGTATCGACTGTTTTGTGAACCACCTTCTGAAGGTTAATTTTGTTCACAACGTAGTCAACGCGTTCCTGAACCAGTGCTTTGGGAACGCCACGAACCTTGGCAATAAACACTAGAAATTCAAGCACGGTCATCTCGCCGTATGCCGGAGCACCTTCTGGAAGGTAGCCGATGCGGCGTTTTGCCTCCATCGGATTACTGCTCATGTCTTGGCCGTACACCGACACTTTGCCGGCGCTCGGAAGCAAAAAGCCGGTGATCATTTTCATGGTGGTAGATTTTCCCGCGCCATTGGGCCCAAGAAAACCCAGCACTTCACCCTGTTTCACAGCGAATGAGAGATTGTCTACCGCCGTGAAGTTACCAAACTGTTTGGTCAACCCGCTGATCTCAATCATATTTACTCCATAAGTAATCGCGTTGTTTGAGCAGTGACAAACAGAATAGTTCCCTTTGCTACAGCTCTAAATCAGCCGCGAACTATAGCAAATCAACACTAGGGATTGGGAACGCCGTGGGTAGCCTTGCAGCTTGCAAGCCGCCGCATTCAAAGGGCGGGCGATAAGATGATTGGAACGCGCTTTGAGAGAGTCATATTGTCTGACAAAGGCTTAAACGAAAATAGCTCGCAGCTGATTTATCCGTTTACGGTTGGCACCAAAGTCTGACCAGCCGACACGTGAGGCAGACCGGACTTTAACCATCGGTGTTTGGTCACAAAACAAGAACTCAACATCGTCTACAAACCTAAACAACTTGGACGAAAAGGTCGCATGCAGATAGCGCCCTTCTACCTTGCGAACATTTACTCCGTGAAGCTGGCCTAGATGAGCAACCAAGGTTTTCATCGCTTGATCACGTGCGCCAGAATAAGCTAGCGGTTCAATTAGGTGCTTTGGCGAATCGCACTCGCTGCACACGCAATTAGGGGATCTAGGGCAATCACGTAGCGCTTTAGGTTCTGCTCTGACAATCGACACTGCTGTCTCTACCTTTCTTAGTAAAACGACACGAACTGCAACGCGGCGTTTCCAAGACTTTTATTGGCAACAAAAATCTGCCTGCTTGTTTATTTTAGCCGACGACTTTAACACCAACTCCCTGCCATTCATAAGTGAACAAATCGCGGTTTTGAGCAGAATAAATCAAGAAACTGTATCAAGCTCATGAAATATCTAGCGGTTTATAAATCAGCTATTTAGCTATAAAGTTCAACTGACCAAGCGGTAACCATAGGGCATTGCGCCTCATTGAAAAAGGTCATAAGTCCGCCGTTTTAGCTCGCGCCGAATTTCCTATCATCCGCGGCCTCTAATCCCAGAGCGCATTTAAAATGGCTGGAAAACGTAACCTTACGCTTATCGTTCCACTGATTCGTTTTATAACACCCCCCCTTGACAGTCATTCTTGTTATTGCGATTGGCTCCGTATGGTATGGGTTTTAGCGGATTCAGCGCGAGAATTATAGCTACGCTGGAGTTCCACGCTTCAATAGCTTTAGCATCGAGAACTTCGACCGCGTACTGCGCAGCCACGGCTTTATGGTGGGCTATTCTGAGATTAGAAAGAAGGCGCTATGGGTTGTCTATAAGCTGGATACCAAAGCGTCGAAGAAAAGTGGCAAGCGCCCCTCTGGATTTAAGATCGACGGCCGTTCATCAGCCCGCGTGTCGCATGACGACTACACCGGCAGTGGCTATGACCCTGGACACATGGCACTAAACCACGCGATAGCAATAAATTACGGCCGCAGTGATCAAGTTGCGACCTTTGCAATGACCAACATCACCCCGCAAAAAGACAAATTGAATCAAAAGCTTTGGCAGCGTTTAGAACGCCGGCGCCAGCAGTCACTTGGTTAAGCAGTTTGGCAAACTATGGGTTTACACTGGCCCGATCTTTGACCAAGACCGAACGTTCTTAAAATCCAGCGTGGAAATTCCAGACGCCTTCTATAAGATTTATGTTGCAGAGAACAACGGTGAGCCACTGGCTCTAGCCTTTGTTATGCCGGAGAAGGCTAAGGGCAACGAACCGTTGCCTAGATTCACTACGACAGTGGACGAGCTTGAACAGTTAACTGGGATTGATTTTTTCCACAAGCTGGATGACCCTATCGAAGATACCTTCGAGACTGCTAGCTACGACAAACGCTGGAAGCTGGATCAAATCACCAACATTCCATCGCGCTATTAGCCGCGACTAGTTGGCACCCCCAAGTAACCCTGTTCGGGCAGTATCACTGCCCGCGAGTGGGCGGCGTCTGGCCGAGCTTTAGCAAACAAGAATATGCCACTCCACAAAGTACCCTGCGATTCCTAGCAACGCGCCTCAGCTCTGGGTTTCTTCCGCTAGTTTTGCACCAATAATCGAGGGAAAAACTGGTGATAAGAGGCGAACTAGCTGGCTGTTTACCGTACGCATGTTCTTGAGCATGTAGTTATAGGCTGCGTAAGTAACCACCGCACCAACGATTGCCGCCATCGACTTGCCGCTGGGCTGGGGCGTGTAGAAAAACCAAACCGGGAAGGTAAATACGAATTGGGCAGCCATCACACCCGCAACTTGGTCAAACGCACTCAGATTTTTGCCGACGGTTTTTACCGCAACTGCGTTCATCGCAAAGCCCACCACGGTGAGAAATAAGGCGATGAGACCGGACCGAAGACGTTGAGCACCGCAATAGGTGAGGCACATCCCAATGGCCATTGGAATAGCAATAACCATGTCAGCAATGATTGACTGGCGGTCTAGTGGAATACGCTGACCGATCGCCAAAAGCGTAATCGCAGCAATTGAAAAAGCAATTAGCCAGCGCAGCTCAAGTGCTGC
>JBLHFB010000056.1:0-9218 GCA_047614865.1 Gammaproteobacteria bacterium
AGCGTGGGTCGTGGGGCGTGAACATGAGGTCCCAGACATTAGAGCCGGGCTGAGTTGTGCCGTCTGTTCCCGGTGATGTTGCATTGGGAGCGCCAGCTGGCACGGTCCAATACATGCTGTGATCAGCTGGGTCTGCTAGTCCAGAGCCAACCCCAATTCTCCAAGGGCCGGCGGGCAGGCTGCTGAGTGGTAGGCGGGCTTCAATGGCGTGATCGGTCACGCGAACATCGCCGCCCAAGTCGGCGAGCGTTGCACTGCTGCCGTCATTAGAGGCTAGTTCACCGCCGTCGCCCCATACGGTAAGGGCGATTGCGTAGTCGCTGCCGATACCCGCGTTTCTAGGCCAGTCGGCAACCGCTGGAGCTTGAACTGTTGGGGTGATGGTAACGGTGGCGATTTGTGCGTTCGGCGACGGGAACGACGCGTAATGAAGTTGTATGAAGAGTTCGGTTTCACTGGCTTCCATACGGAAGAATGCCAAGTCGGCAGTGAAATCTGGCCATGTTGTGGTGTCAGTTGGCAGTAAGTAGTCGCCGTTATGTGCCGCGCGGTCTGCGCCGAATGCACCGTAAGTCAGATGGCGGTATACGTCGTCCTCATCGGTTGTAGACGAGGGTTCGGGCGGCTCGCCATTGGGGGCGTAGTACTGCTCGTGATATATGCCATCGGCATTGGCGCCGCGAGCAAAGTGAATCTCGTCGGTGCCGACAAATTCGCCTTTGGTAATCACGCCTTGGTTGGCGCGGCCTGAGGGAAGCTCGTCAAAAACTGCCCAGACTAGGTCGTCGACTAGCGGAAGCTCGGTAATCTCGGGGCTCGATGTTCCGCAGGCGGTGAGTGCAGTCAGTGCACCCGCGCCGATCACGCTAAGAGTTAGTCGCATTGTTATGTCTCGCGCGTCGCGGCGCTGATCTCCAAAGTAATTTGGTTAGTTTACTGGAGCTAGTACGCTCTGAGTGGCTTGTGTGATGCAGTGGAAGATTAATAAAACAATGAATCGCGAATATCGCTAAAATACCGCTGCTGTAAATTTTGCCTCACTCAACCGAGCTGTACACCATGTTTGATACCTTAAAAGCACTTCCCGAAGATCCGATACTTGGCCTGTCTGTGGCTTATAAAGCGGATACCAACCCGAAGAAAATTGATCTGGGTGTTGGCGTATATAAGGATGACAACAGCGTAACGCCAGTGATGACTTCGGTTAAGAAAGCCGAACAATTTTTGTTTAATGCTGAAGACAGCAAAGCTTACTTGCCGCCTGCTGGGACCCCGGGGTTTATCTCGGCGATTGAAGCTCAGATTTTTGGTGTTGGCCATTCGGCGTTGCTAGAAAATCGTGTTGCGACTATTCCTGCCCCTGGCGGCAGTGGTGCCTTGCGTGTTGCAGCAGAGTTCATTGTTAAAGCGATGCCAAACGCCCGCCTTTGGGTGAGCTCGCCAACATGGGCAAATCATCACAACTTGCTGGGCAGCGCGGGACTAGAAATTAGCGATTACGATTACTACTGCGCTGAAACCAAAGCGGTAGATTTTGTTGCGATGGAAAAAGCTCTGTTAGCTGTTCCTGCTGGAGACGTGGTGCTGCTGCACGGCTGCTGCCACAACCCGTCTGGCGCAGACTTAAGCCCAGAGCAGTGGAAGCGTGTTGCAGACATCGCCAACGACAAAGGCTGGCTGCCGTTTATTGATACGGCTTATCACGGCTTGGGCGATGGCTTAGATGAAGACGGGTTTGGTATGCGCTATTTGGCAGCTAATGTTTCTGAAATGATCATCGCCAATTCTTGCTCTAAGAACTACGGCTTGTACCGCGAACGCACTGGCTCAACCAGTATTGTCAGCAAGAGCCCAGCTGCCGCTGCCATTGCTCGTAGCCATCTGTGTTTTATCGCTCGCGGTATTTATTCAATGCCGCCAGCCCACGGCTTTTTGATTGTTGAAACAATCAACCAAAGCGCCGAGCTAAAAGCCGAATGGATTGCAGAGCTTGCTGAAATGCGTGGCCGTATTAACGGTTTGCGTAAGCTGTTCCTAAAGAAAGTACAGGCCCAGAAAATTGCGCAGGACTTCTCAGCAATTACTCAGCAGAAGGGCATGTTCTCGTTCTTGGGAATTACTCCAGAGCAAGTAGCTAAGCTGAAAAGTGACTATGCAATTTACATGGTGGGTTCTAGCCGTGTGAACGTAGCCGGCATTACGGTTGAGAACGTTGACTATCTTGCGGCGTCGATAAAGACGGTTGTCGAAGGCTAGGCTCTAGCTTCATCCAATAAAAAAGGTGGCCACTGGCCACCTTTTTTATTGGGCTATTCCGGCGCTATGCCGGAAGGTGATCACGCAAGAAAACCATCTGCTTGTCGGTCGACTCGGCTTCGCTGTAATAGTAGCCGTCGGTATCAAACTCAACCAGCTTGCTCGGATCGGTTATCTGATTGCGAATCACGTAAGACGCCATCAATCCACGGGCTCGTTTCGCCCAAAAGCTAATGATCTTGTACTGGCCGCTTTTCTGATCTTTAAAAACTGGCGTGATGATGTCGGCTTTAACCAGTTTCGGTTTCACCGCGGTGAAATACTCGGTTGACGCTAGGTTAAGTAGCACTTGGCTATTGCTAGCGGCAATTTGCTGGTTCAAGGCGTCGGTGATTTGGGTTCCCCAGAAGTGATAGAGGTTTTTGCCCGCGCTGTTTTCAAAGCGGGTTCCCATTTCTAGGCGGTAGGGCTGGATTAGATCCAGTGGGCGGAGCAGGCCATATAACCCAGAGAGTATTCGTAGGTGCTGCTGGGCGAACTTGTAGTCAGCATCACTAAACGTTTCTGCTTCCATGCCTTGATACACGTCGCCTTTAAAAGCGAATGCAGCGGCGCGAGCGTTGTCGTGAGTAAACGGCGTTTCCCAGCTGTGAAAGCGTTGGTGGTTTAGCTCGGCGAGCTTGTCGCTGATTTTCATCATGCTGCCAATTTGCGCAGGCGACAGTTCACGGGCTTGGTTTATCAGCGTTTGCGACTGTTCCAGAAAATCGGATTGGGTGTGCTGTTGCGTCGGCAAAGGCGATTCAAAGTCGAGCGATTTAGCAGGTGAAATTACAAGCAGCATAGGTATTGGCGGTACGAAGAGTAGTGGCGAATTGTACCTGATGGAGTCATTTCTTAGGCTGCTCTTTGTCTAACCTGCCTTTGCGAAAAGGGGCGAGAAACTGGCCCAAATAGTGCTTCGGGTATTCGGGGTTTATCAGGCCGATATCGGCTACTTGTCGAGTGCCGTTGTCCTCGGGTAGGTAACGTGTCCCAAACAAAATGTCGTAGACGATTAGATTGTTGCCGTAGTTATTATCGGACTCGCGTATGTCTTTGGAGTGATGCCAGCGGTGCAAGTCTACGATGTTGAATAGGTAGTAGAGCGGCCCAAGCTTGACGTCCATATTGGTGTGTTGGAAGGTGCCGCAAACTAGGGTGGCAATAAAATACAGTGCGAGCACGTCGCCGGATGCGCCGAGAATAATCGGAAAGAATAGCTCAGTAAATGTGAACCAGGCTTTGTCGATAGGGTGTTGGCGTATCGCGTTAAAGAACCACAGGCGGCTTGCCGAATGATGCACCGCATGGAAGCGCCAGAGGAACGGCACGGTGTGAGACAGCCGATGGCCCCAGTAGCGTCCTGCGTCGCCTGCTAAGAGCAGTAGAATCAGTTGCATCCATATTGGCCATTCGGAGGGCCAAAACGAGCCGTCATACCAGTTTGCCAAGCTGACTGTGAGCCCGGCCAAGATCGCGATGTATAGCGGCTTTAACAGCAACGGCAGGAGGCCATAGGCTATCCCGCCACTAACCATGTCATTCAGTACGTCTTCGTCTGGGGTGTTCCAGCTTTCGCGATAGGGCATAAGCCGTTCTGTAACGAACACCAATGTCCAAAGGAAAATCAACGTTCCATACGTGACAGCCGCAACCGACCAACCAGCCTGCAGTGCTGAGTAGCCCATGTAGAGAGGCAGCAGAAACATTGCTGGAAATATCAGCCACTGCAGAGGGGCGTATAGGGGGTTAGTTTTTGCGAGCTGAGGCACGGAAAGTGACATGGCGCTGTGAGCTATTCGGCAGCGGCGCTAGAGCGGGTGGCGCCTAGGATTACCATCCATAAAGCTAATCCAATCCCCCAGGCAGCATTTAGAAGCAATGCGCCAACAACTAACGTGGACGTGACCTCGATTCCTTTTGACGGAAATACAATTAGCATAGCGACGGCTGAGGGGCCAACAGCGCCGATAACTGTTGCGGCAATCCAATGCGCCGCGCCATCCAAGCGAGCGATGATCGCCCAGACGGGCACGCCCCATATACCACCCCAAAATGCCAGCGATATGAATTGCGGTACGTTAAGCGGTGGAGTCGCCGTTATATTGAACGGCGCGATTGGCGATGCGCCGACAAGATGCAGCAGGCCCAGTAGCCCTTGGTGAAACGCGATGGTTGCTAGGAATCCTGCGACAAATGCTTTTAAGTAGTTCATGTGTAGTGCCTCTTGGTTCTAATTAGTTATTAAGTTGTGCGTTTGTTGAGTAGCTGGCTACCAGCTGAAATCGTCGGGTACGGTGTAGTCCTCGTACTCATCAACTTCTCCGGTCGTGTCTTGAGTCGCGGTGGCCACTATTGCTGGTACTTGAGGGTCGATGGCTTGAACACGTTCTACAATCGCTTTTGGCACCACTACGTAGTTGTCCTCAGACGGATGGATGATCCCGACGCGGCCAGAAATTAGATCTTTGAGAAGCTGCTTGGTGGTGTGGATTCGGCAGACTTTGTCATTCAAAGTGAAGTTGTAAGCTTGATCACCCTGCGTTTTGTTGAGCTGGTGGGCCTTCAATAAATCGAGCAGACGCGCACGTTTTTCTTTTTCGTGTCGTTCGGCTTGCTTTTGGCTATTGAGTTCTCGGTCGCGGGCTTTTTGCTCAGCGACAGCGGTGGCCGCTAATTCAGACGCTTCAGGTTCGTCGTTTACTTGGTTACGACGTTTCTTGGCGTGATGCTGCTTGGCCTTGTGGGCTTGTTTTTTACTGGCAACGCCAGCCTTGAGAAGTTGTGCGCGTAGGTCGCTCATAAATCAGTTGATTTAGTTCTAGGGTGGCTGGATAGTAGCAAATTACCGAATCACAGACAGTTATATGACAACTCAAGACACTATTATTCAGCGACGTACGATCAGCAGCTTTGCACAAGACCGTATTCCGTCGCGTGAGATATTGGATCAAGCGTTAGAGGCTGCGCGTTGGGCACCGAATCATCGATTTACCGAACCGTGGCGGTTCTACCTATTAGGCGAGGAAACCGCGAACCTGGTGGTTGCTCTGAATACGGAGCTAGTCCGAGCCAAGAGTGGTGATGCGGTGGCGTTGGCTAAAGAACAGAAATGGTCGGCCGTGCCAGGATGGTTAGCGGTAACTTGCGTAAAGAACGAAGACCCGCTAACTGCCCAAGAAGACTACGCAGCTTGCGCCTGCGCTATCCAAAATATCCAGCTGAGCTTGTGGGAGCAGGGCGTTGGCGTGAAGTGGACGACTGGCGCCGTGACCCGCGATCCCGCCTTTTACGATGCGCTTTGGATAGACCCAGAACAGGAGGCTGTCGTGGGCTTGCTTTGGTACGGATACCCAGCTGAAGTGCCGGTATCGCGTAGAAAGCCAATATCAGAAGTATTGATAGAGCTGCCTTAGTCGGCCGCTGGGCTTATCGCTTAATTGGCGAGCGTCCAAAGACACCTAAACGCACTGGCAGCCACCAAGTGAAGCCGAATAGCATGGTCATAAAAATGGTTTGCACCATGCTCGCTGGACGCTCTTTGGTTGCCAAGAAGGCAATCGGAAGCTCGAAAACGTGGGCTATGAACATTATTAACCAGACCTTTATCCAAATAAGGCCGAAGGCGTCTGGGTTTGTGAATAAGGTGTATGTGGCGACAATGTGGAACGCCAAAAGAACGATGTTGCTAAGTAGCCAAAAGGGACGTGAATGCATCAGTAATAGGTCTGTGGAAAGATGATTTTTCGGAGTCTAGCATGAAACAACCAGCCCTCGCTTGTCGCCGCTGCCAGCGCATTGGTGCGCTGCGACAAGAGAGCCGAAAGCTTTACCCCGCTTACCATTCTGCCTCAGTTGGGTTTTTCGGCGATGAGACCGCAGCGTTGCTTATCGTCGGTTTGGCTCCTGGGATGCAGGGCGCCAATAAAACCGGTCGCCCTTTCTGTGGCGACGGCTCAGGTGACTGGCTCTATGCCAATCTGTTTCGTCTTGGTTACAGTTCTTCAGCGGTGGATTCTGAAGCGATTCTGTACAATGCCGCTATTACCAACGCGGTCAAATGTGTGCCGCCCGATAACAAGCCAGTTGCTGAAGAGGTTCGCAATTGCAGCGAGTTTCTAGAGAGCGAATTGAGAGCATCGGGGAAAGTGGTGTTGGCGCTGGGCCGTGTTGCCCACGAGTCAGTTTTAAAAGCGCTAGCCTTAAGTCTCACAGGCTACCGTTTTGGGCACGGCACGGAGCACTGGCTGCCTGACGGCCGAATTCTTATCAGTAGCTACCACTGTAGCCGTTACAATGTGCAAACCGGCCGACTTAGTCGCGCTCAATTTGACGCTGTTTTCGATCGCGCCGCCCATCTATTGCAATCCAAAACGACGTAAATCTCTTGGCAGAAAGCTTTCCTAAACTCGCAGAAGACTTTGATTTGAAGTCATTTATCAAAAATTTGACCACCGGGCCCGGTGTTTATCGAATGATGGGTGATGCTGATCGAATACTCTACGTTGGTAAGGCAAGAAATCTGCAGCGGCGTGTTGGAAGCTACTTTCTGCGTACTCAGCAAACCCCCAAAACCGACCGACTTCTAAGCTTTGTCGAGCGTGTGGAGGTGACTCTGACTCACACCGAGACAGAGGCGCTGATTCTTGAAAATAACCTGATCAAGAAGCATAAGCCGCCCTACAACATCATGCTGAGAGACGATAAGGGCTACCCCTTTATCTTTATCTCTACGGCCCAGGAACATCCGCGAATTTCTTTTCACCGCGGCCCTCAGCGTGCCAAGGGTCGCTATTTCGGCCCGTATCCGTCTGCAGGTTCGGCGCGCGAGGCGATGAACCACATCCAGCGGCTGTTCAGTATCCGTACTTGCGAAGACAGCTTTTATAAGAACCGTTCTCGTCCGTGTTTGCAGTATCAAATCAAACGTTGCAGCGGTCCCTGCGTAGATGCCCCAGAGGCCTCGTCTTACAAAACTGACATCGGCAACGCGTTGTTGTTTCTTGAGGGCAAGAACCACAGTATTACCGAGTCGCTGACGACGCATATGATCCAAGCGGCGGCGGACATGGAATACGAGAAGGCGGCGAAATACCGCGACCAAGTTGCTGCGCTTCGGTCTGTAGAAGAAACCCAGCACGTGGATTCCGATGGGGGTGACTCGGATGTGATCGTTTGCCAGCAAAGCAACGGCATGTGGTGTGTGGCAGTTTGGTTTGTGCGGGCAGGCAGGCAGCTGGGTCACAAGGCGTTATTTCCTTCTGCCGACTCTGATACCAGCCACGAAGAACTGCTGGGAGAGTTTATGACGCGGTATTACAGCGACAAGCCGATCCCCGCAGAAATAATCGTTGCCCAAGGTGTTGCCGACCAAGACTTGTTAGAAGACTTGTTCTCGCAGCAGGCAGAGCGCCGCGTCCATATTCGCTCAAATGTGCGCGGTAAGCGGGCACGTTGGTTGGATATGGCGGCGCTTTCTGTGGCACAGGCGCTTACTCATCGCTTGGCATCAGATGCGACAACTAGGAAACGGTTTGTAGATTTACAAATGCGGCTAGATTTAGAGGTCATACCTGAACGAATTGAATGTTTTGACATAAGCCACAGCATGGGCGAAGCAACGGTTGCGTCTTGCGTGGTATTTGACGTTAACGGCGCTAAGAAGACTGATTACCGGCGATTTAACATCAACGGAATCACACCTGGGGATGATTACGCCGCGATGAAACAAGCGATTGAACGTCGCTATAGCCGAGTAAAAGAAGAGGGGGGGCTGCTCCCCGACGTGCTGCTAATTGATGGAGGCAAGGGCCAGCTTTCAATGGCCTTAGAGGTTCTTCAGGAGCTCGGAATTGTCGACATGACCACCATTGGCGTGGCCAAAGGCACCACCCGGAAGCCCGGCTTAGAACAACTTTTCTTGTCGCCCGACGAACCGCCTCTTATACTGCCGAACGCTTCTCCCGCATTACACTTGATTCAACAGGTCCGAGACGAAGCACACCGCTTTGCCATAACCGGACACCGTGGGCGTCGTGATAAGAAACGCATTACCTCAACTCTGGAAGATGTACCAGGGCTAGGGCCTAAAAGGCGCCAACGATTGCTAACGCATTTCGGCGGGTTACAACAACTTCGCCGAAGCGGGGTAGATGAACTGATTAAAGTGCAGGGCATCAGCCGCGAATTGGCTCAAAAAATTGTGGATCACTTTCAAGCCTCATGAATCTAAACGTGCCTAATATGTTGACGCTGCTTCGCGTCATTCTGATCCCAGTATTCGCTGTGGTGTTTTTTTTACCGTGGGAATATGCACGGTTTGCCGCTGGCGTGATTTTCGGTATTACCGCAATAACCGATTTTCTCGATGGTTATTTGGCACGTAAATTGAACCAAGAGAGCAAGTTAGGCGCTTTCTTAGACCCAGTAGCTGACAAGCTGGCCGTTGCGGTCGCCATGATCCTCTTGCTTCAAGCGGACCCGCGGGTGCTGATTGCAGCACCCGTTGCAATTATCATATGTCGCGAAATTACAATTTCAGCACTACGCGAGTGGATGGCTGAACTGGGCAAGCGTGCAACCGTAGCTGTTTCTGCCATTGGCAAAATCAAAACCGTAGCCCAAATGGTCGCGATCATTGCAATGCTCCTAGAGCGCAAGGTTCTAGGTCTGCCACTTTACGAAATTGGCTTGGTGGCGCTGTATGTCGCTGCTGTGCTTACAATTTGGTCAATGGTTGTGTATTTAAAAGCCAGCTTTGCGGTTATTTTTGCCAAAACCGAGTAAAAACCAAATTACTCGAATAAATGGTTGACACAAAAGGCTTAATCCATACAATAGCGCCACGTTGAGACGGCCAAGTCGTTCAATGGTTACAAAGCGGGAATAGCTCAGTTGGTAGAGCACAACCTTGCCAAGGT
>JBLHFB010000057.1:0-9035 GCA_047614865.1 Gammaproteobacteria bacterium
AACCCTGGAATCTTTAGCGTGCATGTCCGGTAGCACAGCGCGGGTCCTGATCAACCCGGGTGTGCCAAGTAAACCCGTTGAAGTAATGGGTATTCGTTTTGACAACCCAGTGGGCTTGTCGGCGGGTCTAGATAAGAACGCTGTCGCTATCGATGCATTCGACGGCATGGGGTTTGGCTTTGTAGAAGTTGGCACCATCACGCCACTCGGTCAGCCGGGCAATCCAAAGCCGCGTATGTTCCGCATACCGCAGAAGCAAGCGATTATTAATCGGCTTGGCTTTAATAACCGCGGCGTCGACAACCTTATCGAGAACGTTAAGAAGTCTTCATATAAGGGCGTTCTTGGAATCAATATCGGCAAAAACAAAGACACCCCCGTTGAGCGCGCAGTAGATGACTATTTGATTTGCATGAATAAGGTATATGCCCATGCAGACTACATCACCGTGAATATCTCCTCGCCAAACACACCAGGTTTGCGTGGCTTACAGGAGGGCGAAGCATTAGAAGGTCTGCTCGCCGGCGTGAAGCAAGCGCAGGCTCGTATGACTGAGGAAACCGGTCGCTACGTGCCGGTAGCAGTAAAGGTCGCTCCTGATCTAGACGATGAACAAATCGCCGAAATCGCCCGCGTTGTGCTCAATGTGAAGATGGATGGATTGATTGCCACCAACACCACAATTACCCGAGATGCGGTTCAAGGGCTGAAACACGCAGACGAGCAGGGTGGCCTTTCCGGCGCACCGGTTGCGCAGCGCTCTACAGAAGTGATCGCAGCGTTCCATAAAATCCTAAAAGATGATGTCCCCATTATTGGTGTGGGTGGGATTTGTTCTGCTGAAGATGCCTTGGCAAAACGTGATGCGGGAGCCAAGTTGGTTCAAATCTATTCTGGATTCATCTACCGCGGTCCAGCGCTTATTAAAGAGATTGTCCAAAGCTGGTAGTAAAGGCCTTTGACGCTTGCTATAGCGGCGCGTATTCAGTATATTGCGCGCCCTTGTAGTGCTTCATTTGCGGCCAGTTTTCGGCAGCACGAAGTCTGCAATTGGCCCCAGGCGTGTAGCTCAGCTGGTTAGAGCACCACCTTGACATGGTGGGGGTCGTTGGTTCGAATCCAATCACGCCTACCAAAATTCATAAAGACTGCGGTGAAATACGTTGGTCTTTAGCTGTTGTGGCTTGTTGTGCCGCAACGTTGTAGATAGAATTCGTCTACTTTTTGACGATATAAGGAAACTGACATAGCTACCGACAAACGCGTACGACGTAATCGTGACATCCGAGTTCCGAAGGTCATGGTAATTGATGACGAAGGCGAGAACCTAGGCGTGCTAGACACCCAGGATGCGATTGACCGAGCACAAGCTAAAACCTTGGATTTAGTTGAAGTGTCACCCATGGCGGATCCTCCGGTTTGCCGTTTCATGGACTATGGTAAGTATGCATTTGAGCGTCAGAAGCAAGTTCAAGCGCAGCGTAAAAACGCACGTAAAACCCAAATTAAGGAAATTAAATTCCGTCCGGGTACCGACATTGGTGATTACAACACCAAGATTCGGAAACTCAGCGAATTCCTAGAAGCGGGCGATAAAACAAAAGTAACTATCCGTTTCCGCGGACGTGAAATGGCACACCAAGACTTAGGTCTTGAATTGCTGCGCCGCGTCGAAGGTGACTTAGTTGAGCTGTCTACTGTTGAACAGCACCCTAAGTCAGAAGGCCGTCAGATGATGATGGTTCTTGCGCCTAAGAAAAAATAGTCACACCTAATCTTTGGGCGGTTGCTTCGGCAGCGGCTCAAAAATTAAATCCTACAAGGGTTTAGCTTGTAGGTCGTCTGAGACACGGTTGGCATTGGACCGTTATCGACGTAGCGCAGCATAGAGCTGCTTTGTGAAATATCGGAGAAAATCATGCCTAAGATGAAAACCCATAGTGGTGCGGCCAAGCGCTTCACCAAGACCGCTAGCGGTCGAATCAAACGTAAATCAGCGTTTAAAAGCCACATCCTTACCAAGATGAGCGCTAAGCGTAAGCGTCAACTACGTCGTCCAGGTGCGGTATCTTCTCAAGATACACCGCGCGTAGATCGCATGTTGGCAAACCGCTAAACCGCCGTTACATCTAAGAGGATTAAAAAATGGCTCGAGTAAAACGTGGTGTAACCGCACGTGCGGCACACAAAAAAGTACTAAAGAAAGCAAAAGGCTATTACGGCGCTCGTTCACGCGTATATCGCGTTGCGGCACAGGCTGTAACTAAGGCGGGTCAATACGCATACCGTGACCGTCGTCAACGTAAGCGTCAATTCCGTCAGCTTTGGATTGCTCGTATTAACGCAGCAGCGCGTATGAACGGCATTACCTATAGCCAATTCATGAACGGCGTTAAGCTCGCCGGCATTGAGATTGACCGTAAAGTTCTTTCTGACATCGCTATCTTCGATAAAGAAGCATTTGCTTCGATCGTTGAGACGTCAAAAGCTGCTTTAGAAGCGCGCAACACTGCTGCCGCTTAATTCGTTTTAGTTCTTTAAGACGAATACTTAAAAAGGGGGAAGACGCAAGTCTTCTCCCTTTTTTATTGCCCGCTTCACTGTGCCTACTTAGCAGCAGCCGCAATCTGAAGGGCCTCGGCGTGTTTAAGGGCTAAATTGTAAGGTTGTATAGTTACGCTTCACTTACAATACGCAGATACAAATATAGTCCAGTCGCTATAACCAACAATTCCTACCAAGATTCCAAAAGCATGAGCGAATTACAATCTCAGATTCTGGCCGCCGAGGCCGCGATTACCGCAACCGACGACCTGCAAGCGCTAGACGATATTCGCGTAAGTTATCTTGGCAAAAAAGGCACTATTACTGCCTTGCTTAAGCAACTGGGCAGCCTGCCTGGTGATCAGCGTTCTGCTGCTGGTGCCGAAATCAACAAAGCCAAGCAGGCCGTCCAAGACCTTCTTACGGGGCGCCGTGACGCGCTGCAAGCCGCCGAGCTTGCAACCAAGCTGGCCGCAGAAAAGATTGATGTAACGCTTCCTGGCCGTGGTTTGGAAACGGGTGGTTTGCACCCGGTTACTCGCACCCTGCGCCGTATTGAAGACTTGCTAGCAAGTGCAGGCTTCAAGGTTGAGTTGGGTCCAGAAATCGAAGACGATTATCACAACTTCGAAGCACTGAATATTCCAGCGCATCACCCAGCGCGTGCAATGCACGACACATTCTATTTTGACGCAACCACCTTGCTGCGTACGCATACCTCAGGTGTGCAAATTCGTACGATGGAAAACCAGCAACCGCCTATTCGGATTATTGCGCCGGGCCGTGTTTATCGTTGCGATTCTGACGTGACTCACACGCCGATGTTCCACCAGGTGGAAGGCTTGCTGGTAGATGAAAACGTAAGCTTTGCGAATCTCAAAGGCATGCTGCAAAGCTTCCTACGAGCATTTTTTGAAAATGACTCGCTCGATCTACGCTTTCGTCCTTCGTACTTCCCATTCACAGAGCCATCCGTAGAAGTGGATGTGCGGTGTGTAATGTGTGCTGGTAAAGGTTGCCGCGTATGCAGCCACACCGGTTGGTTAGAAGTATTAGGCGCCGGCATGATTCACCCTAAGGTGCTTGAAGGCGTGGGTATTGATACCGAAAAATACAACGGCTACGCGTGGGGAATGGGCGTTGAACGTCTTGCCATGCTTCGCTATGGCGTAAACGATTTGCGTTTGTTCTTTGAGAACGACCAGCGTTTTCTTAGGCAGTTTGCATAGACGTAAGCACAGCATAGCTTTTAAGCCCAACAAACAAAGAATACTGACGAATGAAACTTAGCGAAAACTGGCTCCGCGAATGGACAAACCCATCAGCGACGACTGCCGAACTAATTCATAAGCTCACCATGGCCGGCCTAGAAGTAGACGGTGTTGAACCGGCTGCTGCCGAGTTTAGTGGCGTTGTTGTCGGCGAAATTCTAAGCCGTGAAAAACATCCAAATGCCGACAAGCTGGGCATTTGCGAGGTAAATGTAGGTGGCGACGAGCCGCTACAAATTGTCTGCGGCGCCAGTAACGCTCGTGCTGGCTTGAAAGTCGCTGTATCTGTCATCGGCGCTGTGTTGCCTGGCAATTTCAAGATTAAAAAGAGCAAGCTTCGCGGTATTGAGTCTTGGGGGATGATTTGTTCAGCAAGTGAGCTAGGCCTAGAAGTAGAAAAATCCGACGGCATTATGGAGTTGCCTGTCGACGCTAAGCACGGCCAAGACTTCCGTGAGTTGATGGACCTGAATGACAACATCATTGAGATTGACCTCACTCCAAACCGTGGCGACTGCCTAAGCGTTGCCGGCGTTGCTCGTGAAATGGGTGTGTTATTCCAAACGCCGGTTACTCCTGTTGAAACTCCCGCTGTGGCGGCAAGCCATAACCAAGTTCCAGAAATCACACTAACTGCTTCGGATGCCTGTCCGTCATACGCTGGCCGAATTATTAAAGGCGTCAACGTAAAAGCCGACACGCCAGTTTGGATGGTCGAAAAGCTCCGTCGCAGTGGTATTCGTAGCCTGGGCCCAGTAGTAGATGTAACCAACTACGTGTTGTTAGAGCTTGGTCAACCGATGCACGCATTTGACCTTGCGAAAGTGTGCGGCGCTATCAATGTTCGTCTTGCTACCGCAGGCGAGAAGCTTGAGTTGCTTAATGGCAACACGGTTGAGCTAACTGACGACTGTACCGTGATTGCAGATGACCAGAAAGCAATCGCCTTCGCCGGAGTTATGGGAGGAGCTAACAGCGAAGTGGGCGAGGATACACAAGACATTTTGCTAGAAAGTGCCTTCTTCGCAACCTTATCAATTGCTGGCCGTGCTCGCCGTTTTGGGCTACACACAGACGCTTCGCATCGCTACGAGCGTGGAGTCGACCCACAGCTACAAGTTAAGGCAATCGAACGTGCTACGGCCTTATTGCTAGCCATTGCTGGCGGCGAAGCGGGGCCGGTAAATCACGTCGTAGAAGCGGGCAAGCTGCCTGCCCGCCCAGCGGTTTTACTACGTAAGCATCGCCTGGCCTCTGTGCTTGGTTTGTCGATAGACGACAGCGCCGTGGTGGAGATGCTTCTGCGTTTGGATATGCAGGTAGAGGCTGCCGACCAAGGCTGGCTCGCAACGCCTCCTAGCGTGCGTTTCGATATCGAAATTGAAGCTGACCTAATTGAAGAAGTAGCCCGTATTTACGGCTACGACGAACTACCCGTTAATGACGCGCTACTACCGATGCAAGTACGTGCGGTACGCGAGTCAGAAGTTGACGCACGCAGCGTGCCAGACACCCTAGTGAAACGCGGCTATCAAGAAGTAGTTACCTATAGTTTTGTTGAGCAGGCGAGCCAACAAGCCTTGCAGCCAGAATTTGAAGCGATTGCCCTAACTAATCCAATTTCAGCCGACATGGCAGTGATGCGCACAAGCCTTTGGCAGGGATTGCTCGACACATTGGTGCATAACGTTAACCGTCAATCCAAGCGTGCTCGTTTCTTCGAAACCGGCCTGCGTTTCCGTAAGGTCGATGGTCATACCGAACAAGTACAAACCTTGGCTGGCTTGGTCTATGGCGACGTGTTTGCCGAGCAATGGTCAAGTGAAGCACGCCGTATCGACTTCTTTGATGTTAAAGCAGACATTGAAGCGCTTGCTCGTTTAACGGGTACTGAATTCGACTACCAAACAGCCGAAAATTCAGCCTTACATCCGGGCCAGACTGCGCATATTTCAGTCAATGGCAAGCGGGTTGGTTGCTTAGGTGTGCTGCATCCGGCGCAGGTAAAGCGTCTTGGTTTGGCTCATGCTCCGGTGATGTTTGAAATTGAGATGGCAGCACTTTCCGAGTCTCAAGTACCTGAGTTTGAACAGGTTTCTAAATTTCCAGCGATTCGTCGTGATCTTGCGTTGATAGTTGAAAAGGAAATGCCAGCGCAAAAGCTCTGCGATATAATTTCTCAAGTCGACACGAAATTGATTCGCAACGTGTTGATATTTGACGTTTATCAGGGAGCAGGCATAGACTCATCACAGAAAAGCGTTGCTCTGGGGATTCAGATTCAAGGTTCCGACGAGACTCTGACCGACGAAGTGGTTGAAGCGTTAATGACGAAAGTCACCACTGCTTTGGCCGGTGCCGGGGCAACAGTTCGAGAGTAGTGAATTAATCACTCAGCAACAAACGGTGCGAAATTGTGGCGATAACCAAAGCAGACCTAGCGGAAGCCTTAAACCAGCAACTTGGCTTAAATAAGCGAGAAGCTAAGGATCTGGTTGAACAGTTTTTCGAAGAAATTCGTCAAGCGTTGGAAGAAGGTAACAACGTCAAGTTGTCTGGCTTTGGTAACTTTACCCTGCGCGAGAAAAGCGAACGCCCAGGGAGAAACCCTAAAACGGGCGAAGAAATCCCTATTTCTGCTCGCCGCGTGGTCACTTTTAGACCCGGCCAGAAGCTCCGCGCTCGAATAGAGGCAAATGCCAGCAATGGCTAACGAAGATCCCCAACAGGACGTGTTCGAGGCAGCCAAGGGCAAACCCGTTCTTCCTCCTGTTCCAGAAAAACGTTACTTCACCATCAGCGAAGCTAGCCAGCTGTGCAATGTTAAAGCGCACGTGCTCCGCTATTGGGAATCAGAGTTCCCTCAGCTAAGCCCTGTAAAGCGTGCCGGCAACCGTCGCTACTATCAGCGTCAAGACATACTCCTAATACGCCAAATCAACACCTTGCTGCATCTAGAGGGCTACACCATCAGCGGCGCCCGTCAGAAGCTCTCTGGTGAAGACGCACAGCAAGATATGACCCAAAGCAGCCAAGTGATCCGCGAAGTTCGGATGGAACTTGAAAAACTGCTCAAAACGCTAAACCAACGCCGCTAAATTCTTCCCCACTCGCTGTCGCTTCCGGTATGATTCTGCGCTTCTTAAGTTCGCTTAAGAGTTCGTCGGGATGTAGCGCAGCTTGGTAGCGCATTACACTGGGGGTGTAAGGGTCGTCGGTTCAAATCCGGCCATCCCGACCATTATATATAGCTTTCCGGCGATTGCCTGAAATGTTTGTGAAAACCGATCGGCGCTGATGAGCTTCGCAGGGGGCAATTCGTGGCCTTCCTCGTAGTGCAAACGCATCACTTCCGACGCGTGGCCAGATAGCGAAATCACACCGGTAGGCGCAACGCCCTGCTTTTCGTACCGGAAAATCCCAATCGCCCGAATGTCGTGGAAAGTAGGGCGCTCTGCCTCTTTCATGTAATCGTAGAAGCCGGACTTGTCACGCGCCGCAGTAAAGGGCCCGCGATATGTAATTGGCTGTCACTGCCAGCTTGTGAGGCTTATCGCCTTGGGTACGCCCCCTGAATTGTTTGCTAATCAGGAGTGGGCAAACGATAGGCGACTTAATGCAGCGCTCAACAGCAGATCACAGCCTCGAGCTCTTTGACGCGGCGCATTACACCGCCACATCCATGCCGCCGTATTTACCCCGCCACATATAGAGAGTGGTTTGAGATATGCCATGCTCTCGGCACAGTTCGGCAGCCGATAGCCGCCTTCGTTCTGTTTCAATTTCCCCATGATTTAGCTATCGGTAAAACGTGATGCTTTCATAGATAACTCCTTTGATCTTCATCATAAAAGCCTCTATTTAAAATCTCGACTAGTTGGGGGGTATTACAAAGGCGAACCTAAAGCACTCGTGCTTGGTGTCCACGCGCGATAAATTCCATTGTTTTGAGAGTTAGAGGGCTTTGACCCCGTTAACTGTTTAATTTTGAAAGGCTTGAGGGGAATTCTGGCATTACTCCTCGGCTTATAAGTCCGCGAAAAATATCCGTAAGCACCTGTAAAGTATAATAAAAAAAGGTCGTTAGGTAATGAGGCCACGAACAAAGCATACTAGGGTGTGACAAGCCATTCACTAAAATGGCATATAAAAAAATAATGTCACGTGTTGGTAGGAGAGTAATCAAGCATGAATAGATCTGCCTGGGTAGGACTAAGGATGTGCGCTGCTGCGCTAACAGGGATGATCGCCAGTAACGCACAGGCTTTCGACATTAGCAAAGCAGATAAAGACACTGCAATTCAACTGGATTCTGTACTCGAAATATATAAAGCCAGTAGCCCTGATGAGCAACTGACGGATATTCTTCGCAGCAATCCTGAATTTGAACCTGCCCCGGTAAAGGGCGTCAATTTCGGCTTTACCCATGAGACCTACTGGTACCGGCTTGAACTACAAAATGCCAGCCGCAAAGCGACAAACCGTGTCCTTGAAATTGCCTACCCACCCTTGGACTTTATTGATGTGCATATTCTGCACGCCTCAGGGAGCAAGACCACGGTACTGACCGGTGACCAGCGTCCGATTGCCGAGGGGCAAATCCACCATCGCTTGTACGCTATGCCCATTCAGTTTGCCGCTAGCGAAACTATCACCATCTATATGCGGGTTCAAACCGAGGGGTCTCACCAGCTACCGATAAAGCTCTGGCCGTTGCACAGCTTTATCGAGAAAAGTCAGTCTGCAAATGTTCTGCTTGGCTTGTTTTTCGGCATGCTGCTGATGATGATTCTTTACAACAGCATTCTGGGAATATCGACGCGTGATCCAGCCTATCTTGTCTACGTGATACTGACCTCGTTTTTCGCCCTAATGCAGGTAAATCTCAATGGTTATGCTTATCAGTACTTAACGCCGGCACTGGGCTGGGATGGTCAGTGGATAAACCTGACCACGCCATTCTTTAGCGGTGTCAGTATTAGCAGCGTGATTTTATTCGCCCGTGTATTCCTGAATACACCGACGAGCATGCCGCGCATGAATATAGCCATTAACATCCAGTTGGCAATAGGCGTCTTGCTGGTCATCACAGGTCTGATCTTGCCGTATCGCATCAGCATGCCTCTGGTTTCAGCATTTGCCATTCCCGCATCAGTTACCTGCATCGCCGTGGGGCTCGTGGCCATGGCCAGCGGCAGCCGTCTTGCTCGCTACTACATG
>JBLHFB010000058.1:0-8966 GCA_047614865.1 Gammaproteobacteria bacterium
TTAAGTTAACTTTGTACGGGTCTAGGCTGGATTTGCAAAAAACTAATGTGAATCTTTCGCCAGGTCCTTTAATCGATAAAGCACGCTAAGCGCCTCACGTGGCGACAAATTGTCTGGATTGACCTCTGCTAACGACTGCTCCAGTTTGCTTGTCGACGGCTCAAATAAAGATATCTGGCTAGGCTCTGATTTTTTACTAGCAGCGCGTTCGGGGCTGCTTCGGTCTTGGTTCTCTAGCTGTGTCAGCTGGTGCTGAGCGCGTTCGACAACAGAACTTGGTAGGCCTGCAAGTGCGGCTACTTGTAGGCCGTAACTTTTGTTAGCTGGGCCACGCTTAATGCTGTGCAAAAAGACAAGCCTGCCTTGGTGCTCCGTTGCATCTAAGTGCACGTTCTCCATTTGCGTAAACTTTTCAGGAAGGCTTGTTAGCTCAAAGTAGTGTGTGGCGAAAAGCGTATAGGCATTCCGTTCAGCGAGCGACTCAGCACAGGCCCAAGCTAGAGAAAGGCCGTCGTAAGTGGAGGTTCCACGGCCTATTTCGTCCATTATCACCAAGCTCTGAGCGGTGGCGTTATGCAAAATATTGGCAGTTTCTGTCATTTCCACCATAAAGGTAGATTGTCCTGCAGCCAGATTGTCAGATGCGCCGATGCGGGTAAATATCCGATCGATAGGGCCCATCACAGCCGAATCGGCCGGTATATAGCTGCCAATATGGGCGATCAAAACGATCAAAGCCGTTTGGCGCATATAGGTCGACTTACCACCCATATTGGGGCCAGTGATAATCAACATTCGCTGCTTTGTCAGGCTAAGATTGTTGGCAACAAATGGGTGATCTAGGCTGTGCTCTATAACCGGGTGTCGGCCAGCGACAATGTCTATTCCTGGCTCATCGCTCAAGCTGGGCGCATTAAAATTTAGGTTTTGTGCACGTTCTGCAAAGGTGCAGAGCACGTCTACTGTGGCTAGTGCAGATGCGGTTTGTTGAAGTGGCTTCAATTCGCCAATCAGGGTTTCCAGTAGCTGCTCGTAGAGCGCCTTTTCGCGTGCCAATGCGCGCTCCTTGGCGGATAGAACCTTGTCTTCAAAGCTTTTGAGTTCTGGTGTGACATAACGCTCAGCGCTCTTGAGGGTTTGCCGGCGAATGTAGTCATCGGGCGCGCTGCCGGACTGGCCTTTGCTTATTTCAATATAGAATCCGTGGACGCGGTTATAGGCCACTTTAAGGTTTGAAATGCCGGTGCGCTCGCGTTCTCGTTGTTCTAGGTCGATAAGGAACTGATCGGCATTGCGGCTTAGATTGCGCAGTTCATCGAGTTCGTCGTCGTAGCCATCGGCCAATACGCCGCCGTCTCGTATTAGCACGGGCGGTTCGTCTATCACGGCTTTGCAAAGCAAGTTGTATGTCTCGGTGTGCTCGCCGGTCTGCTGATTGAGTTGAGAAATTAGTGAGCTGTCGAGCTGGCTCAGCAGGGATTTAAGAGCAGGCGTTTGGCCAAGCGCGTCTCTCAGTCTGACAAGGTCGCGTGGTCGAGCAGATTTAAGTGCGACCCTTGCAAGTATCCGTTCAATATCGCCGATGCCTTTGAGTACATCACCGATTTGATCGATACAGGAGGCGTCTAGCAGGCAACCCACTGCCTGATGGCGCGCCGCCAATTCGGGGCCATTTCTCAATGGTTGATTGAGCCAGCGCCGCAACAGGCGGCTGCCCATTGCCGTGTTGCTGTTGTCCAGCACTGCGGCTAGCGTGTGTTGATGGCGGCCGTTTAAGTTGGTCTCGAGTTCTAGGTTTCGTCGAGTGGCTGCATCTAGGATTAAGGTTTGATCGCGGCGCTCAACCCGCAAGCCTTGTAAATGTGGAAGTGCGCTTCTTTGCGTGTCGCGAACGTATTGAAGCAAGGCCCCTGCGGCTCCTACCGCCAAATCGAGGTCGTCGCAGCCGAAGCCGCCGAGGTCACGCGTGCCGAATTGCCCGCAAAGCAGACGGGCGGCTGTTTCACGATCAAAATGCCAGGGCGGCATATGGCGTAGGCCGCTTCCCTCGGTGAATTCACTGGGAATCTGGTGTTCATCTTGCACTAGCAATTCGGCCGCTTGAAGACGTTCCAACTCGCCAAATAATGCTTCTTGATCGTCTACTTCCAGCAGCGAGAACCGCCCGCTGCTTAGTTCAAGTATCGCAATGCCGTGTCTTTGTTGATGGCTTTTTACGGCGACTAATAAATTCTCGCGACGATCATCTAGGAACGCTTCATCGGTCACTGTGCCGGGCGTTACTATTCGAACAACTTTACGTTCGAGTGGGCCTTTCGATGTAGCTGGGTCGCCAAATTGCTCCGCTATTGCAACCGATTCGCCTAAGCGAATAAGCCTGCCGATGTAGCCCTCTGCGGCGTGGTAGGGGACTCCAGCCATTGGAATCGCATTGCCGCCAGATTTGCCTCGCTGTGTGAGCGTGATATCCAACAGCTTGGATGCTTTTCTGGCGTCGTCGAAGAATAGCTCGTAGAAGTCGCCCATCCGATAAAATACGAGGGTGTCAGCATGCTCGGCTTTGATCGCCAGATACTGCTGCATCATTGGGGTGTGTTCGCTATTCTTGGTCACGTAAAAAGGGAGCCTTAATTCTGGTTGCATTGCAGGCGGACATTTTAACGGTCTGAGGTAAGACGTACATGACTGATCAACTAAATTTTTTAGCAGGCTCACTGATTGATACTGCTAGCAATGCAAAATTAACCGTCGCTTGTGCAGAAAGTTGTACTGGCGGGTGGATTGCAAAGGCAATCACCGACCAAGCAGGTAGCTCGGCGGTTTTCGACTGTGGTGTGGTGACTTATAGCAATCGGGCGAAAGCCCAGTTGCTAGGTGTTCCAGCAACGCTTATCGAAGAAGCCGGAGCTGTTAGCCGAGAAGTGGCTGAGGCCATGGCGACAGGTTTGCTTGAACGGACTAGCGCAAACCTAGTGGTAGCGACCACGGGAATTGCTGGTCCGGGTGGTGGTACGAAGCAGAAACCGGTTGGCACAGTTTGGATTGCATGGGCTAAAACTGATGGCAATGTTGAAGCGGTTTGCAGGCAATACAGCGGGAACCGCGACGCGGTTCGAGAGCAAACTGTTGCAGACGCGTTAATCGGCCTAAAAGAACGCTGCGTTAACGAAGAACAACAGTAGGAAATGTGGAATAATTAGCCAGTTATACGTAGTTAACTGCGCAAAAAATTAAGAGATAATAATGGACGAAAACCGTAAGAAGGCGCTCGACGCCGCACTAGGTCAAATTGAACGTCAATTTGGTAAAGGCTCGATCATGCGCATGGGCGACGATACCGTCAACCGTGACATCCAAGCGATTTCTACAGGCTCAATTACGCTGGATGTTGCACTAGGAATTGGCGGATTACCGAAAGGCCGTGTTTGCGAAATTTACGGTCCAGAATCATCTGGTAAAACGACCATGACATTGCACGCGATTGCGGAATGTCAGAAAGCTGGCGGCACCGCTGCATTTGTTGATGCAGAGCACGCGCTTGATCCGCTATATGCGGCTAAGTTGGGTGTGGATGTCGAGAACCTACTCGTTTCCCAGCCTGATACTGGCGAACAAGCGCTAGAAATTACCGACATGCTGGTTCGTTCTGGCGCCGTTGATATAGTGGTTATTGATTCGGTTGCAGCGTTGACACCAAAAGCTGAAATTGAAGGCGACATGGGCGATAGCCATATGGGTCTTCAAGCGCGTCTGATGTCTCAGGCGCTGCGTAAGCTTACTGGTAACATCAAGCGCACCAACACCCTTGTTGTCTTCATCAACCAAATCCGTATGAAGATTGGCGTAATGTTTGGTAGTCCAGAAACCACCACGGGTGGTAACGCGCTTAAGTTCTACTCTTCTGTTCGCTTGGATATTCGCCGGATTGGTGCGATCAAAAAAGGCGACGAAATTGTGGGTAACGAAACCCGCGTTAAAGTGGTCAAAAACAAAGTTGCACCGCCGTTCAAGCAGGCTGAGTTCGAAATCATCTACAACCAAGGCGTTTCGCGTAACGGCGAAATTATCGACCTCGGCGTGAAATGTGGTTTGGTGGATAAGGCTGGCGCTTGGTATAGCTACAATGGTCAAAGAATAGGTCAGGGTAAAGAGAATGTTAAAATCTACCTGACCGAGCATCCAGAGATGGCTGCAGAAATTGAAAAATTGATCCGAGCTGACTTGATGCCGGTTACCGGTGAGGCAGCCAAAGCCAAAGAAGCTGCAGAGAAGGCCAAGCCTAAGGCTGCGGCTAAAACAAAGTAAAATATGGTTGAGCGTACAGCGCGAGAACAACAGCGATATAGGCTGGAGTTCCGCGCTTTTGGCTTGTTGGCGCGGCGAGAACATAGCCGTACTGAGCTGGCTACCAAGCTAACAACTCGCCCGATGAAGGGCGAGGGCTGGGAACCGCCCGATAGCGAGATTCTAAAAGAGCTGCTAGACAGCTTGGCAGAGCGTAATTTGCAATCGGACAGCCGTTTCGCTGAGTCATTTTCCCGCGACCGTATTAATCGTGGTCGGGGGCCAATGAAACTCAGAGCTGAAATGCGAGAACGCGGCGTTTCAGACGAGCTGCAACGCGACGCATTAACAGAGTTAGACGTGGATTGGCTTGAACAAGCGGTCGACGTTCGGCGACGCCGTTTTGGCTTAGCCAAAGTAGAAGAATTTAAAGAGAAAGCTCGGCAAATGCGGTTTTTACAATCGCGTGGGTTTTCGCAAGGCCAAATTAGTCATGCCATGCGCATGGTCGAAGACGACATTTTGTAAGTAGATCTATGAGCAAGCCAACTAGCACTAGTGAAATCCGTAGCGCCTTCCTTGAGTACTATAAGGATAAAGGTCACCAGATCGTTCCATCTGGCCCGCTTGTGCCGGGTAACGACCCCACATTGATGTTTACTAATGCCGGCATGGTGCCATTTAAGGACGTGTTCTTGGGGCGCGATCAACGCAGCTATACCCGGGCGACGTCGTCACAGCGTTGCGTGCGTGCTGGCGGTAAACATAACGACTTGGAAAACGTAGGCTATACCGCTCGCCATCACACCTTTTTTGAAATGCTCGGCAACTTCAGCTTTGGCGACTATTTCAAGCGTGAAGCAATTCAGTGGGCATGGGAGTTTCTTACCGAAGTTCTCGGTCTGCCTGAAGAGAAGCTTTGGGTTACGGTTTATGACCAAGATCCCGGTGCTGAAGATATTTGGCTGAAAGAGATGGGGGTTAGCGCCGAGCGCTTCTCGCGTATCGGTGCCAAAGACAACTTCTGGTCGATGGGTGATACCGGCCCTTGCGGCCCTTGCAGCGAAATCTTCTATGACCACGGTGCGGATGTGCAAGGCGGGCCGCCAGGTAGCCCAGAGGAAGACGGTGATCGTTATATCGAAATTTGGAACATCGTGTTCATGGAATTTGATCGTGCCGCCGATGGGACATTGAACTCCTTGCCTAAGCCGTCAATCGATACCGGCATGGGTCTTGAACGTTTGGCGGCGGTCATGCAAAACGTGCATGCCAACTACGAAATAGATCTATTTGTGAATCTGCTTAAAGCGGTTCAGAAAGCCACCAACACCAGCGGCGAAGTAGTCGGTTCTCACAAAGTGATTGCTGACCATATCCGCGCTTGCGCCTTCATGATTGTTGATGGGGTATTGCCGTCGAACGAAGGTCGTGGTTATGTGCTTCGCCGGATTATTCGTCGTGCAATTCGTCATGGTTACAAGCTGGGTCAAACCCAGCCGTTCTTTTCTGAACTAACCCCGGCTTTGGTTGCAGAGATGGGCGAAGCCTACCCAGAACTTGCTAAAGCAGAAGCTCACGTTATTAAGATGTTGCTGCAAGAAGAAAAACGCTTTGCAGAAACACTAGAGCAGGGCATGAAGCTGCTCGATGACGCGATTGCCAATATCGACGGCGGTGTGATTCCTGGTGATGTTGTATTTAAGTTATACGACACCTACGGCTTCCCAGCAGATTTGACCAATGATGTCGCCCGTGAACGTGACCTCACTATTGATGAAGATGGCTTTGAGGTTGCAATGGAACGTCAGCGCCAGAAGTCGCGCGACGGCAGCAGTTTTGAAAGCACTTATGACAAAACGGAAACACTAGCGCACGGTAGCCAGTTCACCGGTTACACCGAGCTGTCGGACCAAGGCAAAGTCGTTGCGATCCTAAAAGACGGCGAAGCAGTCACTAGCTTATCTGCCAGCGAGAGCGGCGCTATTGTTTTGGATAGCACCAGTTTCTATGCCGAAAGTGGCGGTCAGGTTGGTGATTCAGGGCAGCTAATTTCTGACGGCGTAGTAATTAACGTAGTCGACACACAGAAGCAGCGAGCCGAGCAGGGCGCTATTGCACACGTGCATATTGTTTCAGTGGATACTGGCAGTGTAGCCGTGGGCGACGTGTTGCAATCTAAAGTGGATACCGAACGGCGCACTGCGGTTGAGTTAAACCACTCGGCTACCCATCTTATGCATGCCGCATTACGCAACGTATTGGGCGATCACGTGGCTCAGAAAGGTTCGCTTGTTGACCCAGACAAGCTGCGTTTCGATTTCTCCCACTACGAGCCAGTCACGACAGCGCAAGTAGTAGAGATCGAACAACAAGTTAACGCTCAAATTCGTGCCAACGTGGCCACTGATACCAAGCTTTGTAGCTTCGATGAAGCGCTAGAGTCGGGTGCTATGGCGCTGTTTGGTGAGAAGTACGGCGACGAAGTGCGGGTACTTAGCATCGGTGGAAATTACTCTGTTGAGCTATGCGGTGGTACTCACGTTGAACGTGCAGGTGATGTCGGCTTGTTCAAAATCACTGCTGAAACAGGTGTGGCCTCTGGGGTTCGCCGAATTGAGGCGATCACCGGCCAAACGGCATTTGATTACATTGCGGCGACTGAAGCTACGTTGTCTGACTTGGCGGCTCAATTTAAAGCCGGCCGCGACGATGTGGCTGAGAAAGTACAGCAGTTGATTACTAAGAACCGAGATCTTGAGAAAGAGCTGGATCGCCTGAAATCAAAAATTGCTAGCGCCCAGTCGGGTGACTTAGCCTCGCAAGCGGTTGAGGTTGGTGGCGTGAAAGTCTTGGCGGCGCTGCTAGACGGTGTTGATGCTAAAACCCTGCGTGATTCAGTAGATCAATTGAAAGATAAGCTGGGTAAGGCGGTTATTGTTTTAGCGTCAGTGAATGACGGCAAAGTCAGCCTTGTTGCTGGCGTTACCAAGGCGGAAGCGGGCCCATTGCACGCCGGGAAAATTGTTGGTGCTGTTGCCCAGCAAGTCGGCGGAAAAGGCGGTGGACGGCCTGATATGGCACAAGCCGGCGGTACAGAGCCAGAGAAATTGGCCGAAGCGCTCGCTAGCGTTCAATCGATGGTAGCAGTCGCACAAAGTAAATTGGGGTAACTTTGGGTCACCGCTGACTCACCCTAAATCGCCGTCTACAGCGCTTATGATGATTTTTCACCTGAGCTGAATGGTTACATTTGATATTATGCGGCGCTGCGAAAATTGCGGTGTAAGCGTTAGGCGGCTAACCCGCCAGGTTGCTTATTTAAGCAGCCAAACAGTTAAATACTCCAAGTGGATTATTGAGCATGGCCTTATTGGTTCAGAAATACGGTGGCACCTCAGTCGGTAGCATCGAGAAAATTCAAAACGTTGCTGACAAGCTTATTAAGCATCGCGCCGAAGGGCACGACCTTGTGGTTGTTGTCTCTGCGATGTCCGGAGAGACCAACCGCCTTGTGGGCTTGGTTGCTGAGATTACTGACCGCCCGACACCGCGCGAGATGGACGTGATCCTCTCAACTGGTGAACAAGTAACGATTGGTTTGCTGTGTTTAGCGCTACATGCACGTGGTCAAGACGCTGTTTCGTACACTGGCGGCCAAGTGCGTATCGTCACCGACGATGCTCATATGAAGGCGCGAATCACTTCAATTGACGATCAAAAAGTACGTGCTGATTTGGCGAAAGGCAGAATTGTTGTTGTCGCTGGTTTCCAAGGCGTTGACGAGAACGGCAATATCACTACTCTAGGCCGTGGAGGGTCAGACACAACTGGAGTAGCGCTTGCAGCGGCGTTGAAAGCAGATGAGTGCCAGATTTATACCGACGTCGACGGGGTTTACACTACCGACCCACGTGTGGAGCCAAATGCGCGACGCATGGAGCGCATTTCGTTTGAAGAGATGCTAGAGCTGGCTAGTTTGGGCTCTAAAATTCTACAAATTCGCTCAGTTGAATTTGCCGGCAAATATAAAGTTCCGCTACGAGTTTTGTCTACATTTAAAGACGGCCCGGGCACGCTAATATCGCTTGAGGATGAAGATATGGAAGCACCGCTAATTTCAGGCATCGCGTTTAACCGTGACGAAGCTCAAATAACCATCCGCGGCGTGCCCGATAGTCCTGGGGTTGCGCATCAGGTTTTGCGTGCTGTCGCCAATGCCAACATTGATGTCGACATGATTATTCAAAACATAGGTGACGACAACCATACTGATTTCACCTTTACCGTTCACCGTAATGACTACGCGGAGACCATGGAAATCATGGAAGCTACGCGTGAGAGTTTGGGTGCCGTTAACATCAGTGGCGACACGGCGGTAGTCAAGGTTTCGCTGGTTGGCGTCGGGATGAAATCACACGCTGGGGTTGCCTCAAGAATGTTTGAAATCCTCGCTACAGAAGGGATTAACATCCGCTTGATCTCCACCTCTGAAATAAAAATCTCAGTCTTGCTTGACGAAAAATACATGGAGTTAGCCGTCAGAGCGTTGCACGCCGGGTTTGATCTGGCGGAGAAATAGAACAGGAAACTATCCTTGTTTGCTATTTCCAATAGCCGGTAAGTATACTAAATGCATAGAATAGACGGCGCTAGGGAAGAGTAATGCTCATTTTGACACG
>JBLHFB010000059.1:0-8909 GCA_047614865.1 Gammaproteobacteria bacterium
TGCATTGGTGGCGTATTCGGCAGAGCAGATGTTTGAGTTGGTGGACGGTGTGGCGGCTTATCCTGAATTTCTGCCGTGGTGTGTTGATTCTGAGGAGTTGGCGCGCGACAGTGAACGGGTAGATGCGCGTCTAAAAGTCTCTAAAGGCCCCTTCCAAAATAGCTTCTCAACGCGAAATGCTCGCCAGCCCCACGATAAAATTTCAATCGAATTGTTAGATGGTCCGTTTCGTTATTTGAAAGGTTGCTGGATCTTCCTCCCTTTGCGCGAGGATGCCTGCAAGGTCACCTTAAATTTGGACTTCGAATTTTCTAGTAAAACAGCTGGTATAGCTTTTGGAAGACTTTTCGGCGAAACAATGGTGTCGATGATTGACGCCTTTACCAAGCAAGCAACCCAAAAATACGGCACATGCAATGACCGCAGATGAATTTGACGATGGACTTATTGCCGTGGAAGTGGCTTTTGCCGCTCCAGAAGCTCAGGCGATAGTTGCGGTAAACGTGGCGAGCGGCACAACCGCAGAAGAGGCGGTGCTGCAGAGTGGCATTAGTAAGCGTTTTGCGGAAGTTGAGCTGCCGATGCCGCTGGGAATATTTGGCCATGCTGTAAAGCCTGACTACGTTTTACGTGAGGGCGACCGAGTGGAAGTTTATCGCCCGCTGCTGGCTGATCCTAAAGAGGTTCGGAAGCGCAAGGCCGCTGAGGCGAAAGCTGCCAATGCAGCTAAATAGGCAGGTAAGCCGCTAGGCTGATTGCCGCGCTATAGGTTATTCAGCTAAATCTCTATCTATTTTCGCGACAACGCCTTCGCTGTAGAAAACCGTTACCCGCGACGAGTCTTTGTCGCCATGTCCTTCCTTTCTGAAGTAGTAGACATAGTCCTCGCGATTTTGGTGGAACGGGTCGGAAACCGACGGAGAGCCAAGAATATTGTGGACGTCATTGCGTGTCATGCCTATGGCAACTTCTTCCACGGCCTCTTTATCTAGCGCGTTACCTTGGCGGGTATCCAAGCGGTAAACAGAGCAGGCAGAGGTGATTAACGTGGCGGCGGCGAGGAGGGCGATAGTCAGTTTCTGAATCATAGTGTCTTTAATTAAAGGTTAGGCTGCGGCGTGTTGTAGCATTTCATTTGCATGAGCGCGGCTTTGATCGGTTAATTCTACACCGCCTAACATACGTGCAACTTCTTCAATTCGTTGTTCGGTGGTTAGTTTGCTAATCGCGGTTTCCGTCGACTTGCCATCGGTGTTCTTGTGAACAAATAAATGCTGGTGTCCGTGCGAAGCAACTTGAGGTAGGTGGGTAATGCATAAGACCTGTCGATCAACCCCAAGTTCACGCAGTTTTCGGCCGACAATTTCTGCGACGCCGCCGCCTATTCCAGTATCTACTTCATCAAATACTAAGCACGGCGTGTCAATTGCATCCGCTGCAATCACTTGCAGTGCCAGGCTGACGCGAGATAATTCGCCGCCGCTGGCCACTTTGGTAAGCGGCTTGGGCGGCTGGCCGGGATTCATGCTGACCAAAAATTCCGCTTGGTCATAGCCGTCCGCACTAAAGCGAGTGTTATCGCTGCTTAGGCCGGCCACAAAAACGCCTTCTGGCATACCCAGTGGGCGAATCACTTCACTAACTTTCTCGCTGAGTTCTGCCGCAGAGGAGTGGCGTTTTTGGCTCAGATCGGCCGCTTGTTGGTGATATTGCAGGGAGAGATGCTCAACCTTTGCCGCTAGCTCGTCGCGAGTAACGTCGGCGTTTTCTAAGGCGCTGAGTTCGTCGTTAATTCGTTCGCGCACATCGGTCAGCTCGCTGGCTTCAACGTGATGTTTGCGCGCCAAGTCGTGCAGCTGCCCCAAACGCTGGTCTAGCCACTGGAGGCGCTCAGGGTCTATTTCAATCTGTTCTGCATGGCGGCGGAGTTGGTCGGCCGCTTCTTGAGTTTGTACCAAGGCGGAGTTGAGCAGTTCTTGGGTCTCAGTTAATGAAGTACTGCTGGCTGAATGGATTTCTATTTCTCTGAGCGCGGTGCTGAGTAACGAATAGGCCGAGGTATCGTCGGATTCGTACAGCACTGAGCTGCCAAGTTGGCAGGCTGCAATAATGCTTTCTGCGTTAGCTTGTTGGGTGTGCTCTTGCGCTAGTAATTCTGTTTCGTCTGCCTGTGGATCCAATTCGTCGAACTCTGCTTGCTGAAAGCGAAGGTAGTCGATTCGTTCGTTTCGATCGCGAGCTGCTGCTTCAATTTCGTCGAGCTGCTGCTTGGCCTGGTGCCATTCCTGCCAGACTTGGGCTAGCTGCTTGGCCGCTGGTTGATTGTGGCCATAGTTGTCGATCACGTCTCTCTGCGCAGGGCGGCGCATTAGTGTTTGGTGCTCGTGCTGGCCGTGAATATCAACCAGCATCTCGCCTAACTCTCTGAGTGACGCTAGCGCGACTTTCCGGCCGTTAATCCATGCCGCAGAGTTTCCGCTAGTGCGCAAAACGCGGCGCACATCGCAGCTGCCTTCTTCGTCAAGTTCTTGTTCCTGTAGCCAAGTTGCTACGTGGGGTAGGGAGGCGATGTTGAACTCGGCCGCGATCTCAGCGCGGTCGCAACCGTGGCGAATCATATCGAGGTCAGCGCGCTCGCCTAGTGCAATCGACATTGCGTCTACAACAATCGATTTTCCGGCGCCCGTTTCACCACTGATAACGGTGAGCCCGCTATCTAGGCTGAGGCTTAAATTTTCAATGATCGCAAAATTGCGAATGGAGATGCTTTCTATCATTACGGCTTAGGCTAACGGGTCCACAGGGCGGCCGGGTGTTTTGGCTTGGCCCCAATGCAGCTTGGTTCTAAGGATGTCGAAGTAGTCGTAATCACGCGGATGAATCAAGCGCAAATGATTGTGGGCGCGCGAAATTCTCACGGTGTCGCCTGGATTTACATCGGCAATTTCTTGGCCATCCCAGCTGACAATCGCTGGGTTGATGCAATTGGGGTGCAGGGTGATGTCCATTTTGCTGCTAGCAGGCGCAACAATAGGGCGATCGCTCAAGGTGTGCGGGCAAATTGGAACAACACCAATGGCGTCTAAGCTGGGATGCAGCACTGGCCCGCCGCCAGACAACGCATAGGCTGTTGATCCGGTGGGGGTGGCAATAATCAGGCCGTCGGCGCGGTGTGTCGTAATGAAACCACCGTCGATGCGGGTTTCAAATTCCAGCACTCTAGGCAGTCCGCGACTGTGCAGTACAACGTCATTCAGCGCCAAATGGGTTTCTACAATTTGGCCGTCTTGCTCAAGGCTGGCGCTAAGCATCAATCGATCTTCGCGGGTAAAATCGCCTGCTAGAACCGAGCGGATCGTATCTTTAATGGCGCCCGGTGCGACGTCTACTAAGAAGCCTAGTCGCCCCAAGTTAACCCCAAGTAATGGGACGCCGTGGGGGGCCAAGGAGCGAGCAGCGTCAAGCAGGGTGCCGTCACCGCCGACAACGACGATTAAGTCGCATTTCGCGCCTAATTGTTCGCGGCTTGAGCATTTTGCGGCACCGGTGTCGTATTGGCGCGCGTTTACTTCGTCGATCAATACAGTTCGTTTGAACTCGATTAGGCATTCAATTAACGAAAGGACGGTGGCGGCAACACGTTGCCGTTCCTCTTCGGTTTGTAAACGATGTGCGCCTTTGGCTATCACGCCAACGGTGTTGAATCCTTCAGACATATAAAGCACGTAGTTTGCGGGGTGCTTATTATTGGGCCTTATAACTAAATCGCCAAGTGCTTGACGGTTATAGCTAGATGTTGGATTCTGGTATTCGCCTTATATCGACTAATATCGTGTCTGAAAGTAGCCGCAAACCCCTAGCGCCGCGTGCAAATGCCCTACTTAAGGCATTAGTGGAGCGCTATGTTGAAGAGGGTTAGCCGGTTGGCTCAAAGGGTCTGACAGAGGACTACGTGCGCACAACTGGCAGTATGGTCAGCCCGGCGGCAATTCGCAATGTGATGGCCGACCTAGAGCAGCTTGACTTGGTTTCGCCGCCGCATACCTCCGCTGGCAGGGTGCCAACCCAGCAAGGCTTCCGGATGTTTGTTGAGACTTTAATTAGTGTGAAACCGCTTGCCGATTCGGTTGCCTCGTTACAGAAACAGATGTGCTCGGCGACAGATGACAAAAGCCTGGTAAAAAACGCCTCGACGATATTGTCTGATTTCACGCTCATGGCTGGCATGGTTGCGGTGCCCAAGCGCAACATTTTAAGTTGCGGCACATAGAATTTTTGCCACTCTCCGACAAGCGAGTGCTGGTGGTTCTGGTGACCAACGACAGCGATGTTCAAAATCGAGTGATTGAAGTTAATCGTGACTATTCCTGCGATGATTTGCGAATAGCCTCCCATTACATCAATGCCGAGTGTGGTGGGAAGTCGATACCGGATGTGCGTGTGATGTTCGTTGAGCAAATGCGCCAAAGCCAAAGCGATGTAAATCACGTTATGTCGTCGATGGTTTGGGTGGCAGAGCAAGCGATATCAGCGGCGGATAAATCATCCCCTGTGGTGGTAACGGGCGAAAACCGACTAATGGACTTTGATGAATTTGATCATGCGGACAAGATGCGCCAACTGTTTGAAATATTTAATCACAAACGCGAATTGGTCCAGCTTCTTGATCAATGCGCTGCCGCCGATGGCGTGCAAATATTCATTGGTCAGGAGTCTGGTTACGAAATGCTCGACGAATGCAGCGTGGTTACCGCGCCTTATGTGGTCGATGGCCAGGTTGTTGGCGTGCTGGGCGTTGTGGGTCCAACACGAGTGGCTTATGACCGAGTGATACCCATTGTCGACGCCACTGCGAGGCGTCTTGGTGCCGCCTTAGAGCATTAACATCTTGTAGTTGTTGCTAATTCATCTGCTGCTCACTCCGGGTAGTCGAAAATAAATTTACTCCTTCCCCTTGAAACTCGTCATGAGCGCCACAATTACGATGTTCATTAAGAATTCGGAGTGCCGCCATGAGCGATATCGACAACAACGACCCCGTTGAATCACCAATAACTGAAGACGCAGCAACTGAAGCGGCTCCGGCCGCTAGCGCAGAAGCTGTTCCTACTGCTGAACCTACAATCGAGTCGCTGCAGGCCGATTTGGCGGTAGCGGATGCGAAGGCTGCGGAAAATTTCGATATGTATTTGCGTGCCAACGCAGAAACAGAAAATGTCCGTAAGCGTGTTGAGCGCGAAGCCGACAAAGCACGCAAGTTTGCACTGGAACGCTTCGCTGGCGACTTGTTAGCGGTTGTCGACAGTTTGCAAATGGGGGCTGAAGCGGCCACTCACGACAGTGCGACATTGGAGTCAGTACGCGAAGGCCTGGATTTGACTGGAAAGATGCTCAGTGACGTATTGGAGAAATTCAATATCAAAACAATTGAAGCAGTAGGCGAGAAATTCAATCCTGAGTTTCACGAAGCGATGGTTATGCAGCCAGCGCCAGATGCCGAGCCAAACACGGTGCTTACCGTTATTCAGCAGGGCTATATTCTGAATGGACGCGTTTTACGCCCAGCCCGAGTAATAGTCGCTGCGGCAGGCTAGAGCACATCAATTAGCGTGGGTTGAATCGTCAAAAAACGACCCCATTAATTACCCAAACGTAAACCAAACACTTTTTAAACATTCGATTCAAAACCCTATTTTGGAGTAAATACCATGGGAAAAATCATAGGTATCGACCTAGGCACCACCAACTCTTGTGTTGCAGTGCTAGACGGAAAAAAACCACGAGTTATTGAAAACTCGGAAGGCGATCGCACCACCCCATCAGTTGTTGCATTTGCTGACGATGGTGAAGTGTTAGTGGGTCAGTCTGCTAAACGCCAAGCGGTAACCAACCCTACCAACACACTGTACGCCGTTAAGCGCCTCATTGGCCGCCGCTTCGACGACAAAGTTGTCAGCAAGGATGCCGACATGGTGCCTTACAAAATTGTTAAAGCCGACAACGGCGACGCTTGGGTAGAAGCTCAAGGCAAAAAAATGGCTCCGCCTGAGATATCAGCGCGCGTGCTAATGAAAATGAAGAAGACTGCCGAAGAGTTCTTGGGCGAAGAAGTCACCGAAGCGGTTATTACGGTGCCAGCTTACTTCAATGATTCACAACGCCAAGCAACCAAGGACGCAGGCAAGATTGCTGGTCTAGACGTTAAGCGTATTATCAATGAGCCAACAGCTGCAGCACTTGCCTACGGCATGGACCAACAAGGCGGTGATCGTACGATTGCGGTATACGACTTGGGTGGCGGTACATTCGACGTGTCAATTATCGAAATTTCAGACATTGATGGCGAGCACCAATTTGAAGTGCTAGCGACTAATGGTGACACCTTCCTAGGTGGCGAAGATTTCGACATGCGTCTAATCGACTACCTGGTTGGCGAGTTCAAGAAAGAAACCTCGGTCGACCTTAAGGGTGACCCTCTAGCGCTTCAGCGTCTTAAAGAAGCGGCTGAAAAGGCTAAAATTGAGCTTTCTTCATCTCAGCAAACGGATGTAAACCTTCCTTATATCACTGCCGATGCAACCGGTCCTAAGCACCTTAACGTCAAGTTATCACGTGCTAAGTTGGAATCTTTGGTAGCAGATCTAGTGGCTCGCACCATCGAGCCATGTAAAGCGGCTTTAAAGGATGCTGGTCTAAAAGTCTCTGAAATCAACGACGTAATCTTGGTAGGCGGTCAAACCCGTATGCCTAAGGTCCAAGAAGCCGTTAAAGACTTCTTCGGTCAAGAGCCTCGCCGTGACGTAAACCCTGATGAAGCAGTTGCACTGGGTGCGGCACTTCAAGGTGGCGTTTTGGCTGGTGATGTTAAAGACGTGCTTCTTCTAGACGTGATTCCACTGTCTTTGGGTATCGAAACCCAAGGTGGACGCATGACCAAGATGATCACGCGTAACTCAACCATCCCAACCCGTAAAGCTGAGACCTTCTCCACCGCGGCTGACAATCAGCCAGCTGTAACCATTCACGTGTTGCAGGGCGAGCGCGAGCAAGCCTCTACCAACAAATCGCTAGGTAACTTCGACCTATCTGAGATTCCACCGGCACCACGCGGCGTACCTCAGATTGAAGTGAGCTTTGACGTTGATGCAAACGGCATTTTGAAGGTGTCGGCTAAAGACAAAGCGACGGGTAAAGAGCAAGCGATCACCATTACTGCTAACTCTGGCCTGTCGGATGACGAAATCGCCAACATGGTTTCTGACGCTGAACAGCATGCCGAAGATGACAAGAAATTTGCCGAGCTAGCTGACCTCCGCAACCAAGCCGATGGCATGGTTCACGGCACCGAGAAAGCAATTGCTGATCTTGGCGACAAAGTAAGCGACGATGAAAAAGGCCCAATCACTGAAGCGATTGATCAGCTTAAAGAAGCGATCAAAGGCGACGATAAAGAAGAGATTGAAGCTAAGCTTGCCAAGCTAACCGAAGTGTCTGCTCCTGTTATGCAGAAAGTCTATGAAGACCAAGCAGCAGAAGCTCAGGCAGCAGGCGGCGCGGAAGCAGCTCCAGAAGACGACAGCGTTGTTGATGCTGAATTTACTGAAGTTGAAGACGAAGACAAGAAAGCATAAAGCTTGGTTTTTGTTTGATACCTGTCCAACGTACCTCTAGAAAAGCCTGCCGCTTAGGTTACTAAGTAGGCAGGCCGCTTACCCGGTTATTACATGAGCAAGCGCGACTATTACGAAACTCTAGGCGTCTCGAAAAACGCCTCTACCGCCGAAATCAAAAAGTCATATCGCCGTATGGCAATGAAGCATCACCCAGATCGAAATCCGGGCGACGCAACGGCTGAGGCTAAGTTTAAGGAAGCACAAGACGCTTGGGATGTCCTTTCGGACGACCAAAAGCGTGCAGCATACGACCAATTCGGCCATGCCGGAGTGGGTGGTGCGGCAGGTGGCGGTGGGGATCCGTTTGGCGGCGGCGGTGGCGGCGGTTTCGGCGATATATTCGGCGACATCTTCGGCGGTAGCGGTGGCGGCGGTGGCGGTCGTCAGCAAGCCTATCGCGGCGCTGATCTTCGTTACGACCTAAGCATGGAGCTAGAGGACGCTGTCTTTGGTAAGGAGTTCACTATTCGAATTCCAAGCCGTAGCGAATGTGGCACCTGTGATGGCTCTGGCGCGCGCCCCGGCTCGTCACCCAAAGCCTGTAGCACCTGCCGCGGCCAAGGCCAAGTGCGTATGCAACAGGGTTTCTTTTCTGTTCAGCAAACCTGCCCGCAATGTCGTGGTAACGGCACAATAATTTCTGATCCTTGCGGCGACTGCAGCGGGCAAGGCTATAAGCGTGAAACCAAAACGTTACACGTTAAAATACCTGCTGGTGTGGATACCGGCGACCGTATCCGAAGTTCTGGAAACGGTGAGCACGGTGAAAACGGTGGGCCGCCCGGCGACTTGCTCGTAGAAGTTAGAGTTAAGCAGCATGCGCTGTTTAAGCGGGATGGAGCGGATCTAGAATGTGGTGTGCCAATTAGTTTCGCTACTGCGGCGTTGGGTGGCGAAATTGAAGTGCCGACACTGAAGGGTAAGGTAAACCTTAAAATTCCGGTAGAATCCCAGTCTGGTAAGGTTTTCCGTCTGCGTGGAAAAGGCGTAACCCCTATTAGAAGCGGCGTCGCCGGGGATCTATTTGTCCGTGTGGCGGTAGAAGTTCCGGTTAAACTCACGTCTGAGCAAAAAGATTTGTTACAGCAGTTTGAAGAATCCTTGAAAGGCGGCGGATCTCGACATTCGCCTCAGTCCAAGGGCTGGTTTGACTCAGTGAAATCGTTCTTCGATAGTTTGTAGCAGCATAAACTTTTAACGCAGACGCTAGGCGCCTAGGAAACTCGATGACAAATA
>JBLHFB010000060.1:0-8900 GCA_047614865.1 Gammaproteobacteria bacterium
GCCCAAGCCAGAGAGCGATGGGATCACTATTGATAATCAAGAGCAGATTTACATTTCTGATCCAGGTCATTCAGCGATTCTACGAATCACTCGCTCCTTCAAACTAGAAACATTGCTCCAAGACGACCGTATTCGTTGGCCGGATGGCTGGCTGTACTTTACTTGCAGTTCTTTGCATCAGGTTTTGGGGCGCACTGATGGGCAAATCGCAGATGCGGGCCCGTATCAGGTTTATCGTTTCAAGCCGGGAGCAAAAGCACCTGCGGGACACTAAGCAGGCTGGCAGCCTGCTTAGTACAAATCTTGTGGGTCTACGTCTAAAGACCAGCGGACTTTGTTGCTAATTTTCAACTGTTTAATTTCTCCAAGCCAGCGCCTAACGCTGGTTTGCAGGCTTGCTCTGTCACTGGCACTGAAGAGCAACTGATAGCGCCAGCGGCTCTGCTTTCGCTCCAGCGGCGCAGGAACAGGGCCAAGCAGCTGGCAGGCGGGTAGACAGCATACGCTTGCTAGCTGCGCCGCATTTTGGATATGTTTCTCAACTAAATCTTTATCTTCGCATTCCATTCTCAGCAGCGCCAAGTGAGCGAAAGGAGGCCACTGAGCGTCCTCGCGTTGCTGAATCAAATCGGCCGATATCTTCTGGTAGTCGCCAGTGACAATCGCTTTCATTAGGCTGTGGTCTGGCTGGTGAGTTTGGATAATTACTCGGCTTTCTTGGCTGTATTCAGCACTTCTTCCAGCTCGGCCGGCCACTTGCAGTACCAACTGGGCGAGCTTCTCGGTGGAGCGGAAGTCGACGCTGTGTAAGCCGTTATCGCTGTCCAGCACGCCGACTAGTCCTAGTTTGGGGAAGTCATGCCCTTTCCCCAGCATCTGCGTACCAATCAAAATATCGGCCTTGCCGCTGCGCGCGTCGTCGAGTGCTTGGGCGAAGCGGGTGCGGCTTCGCGTGGTGTCGCGATCGACACGCAGCACGTTGTGCTGCGGAAACAGCTCGTTCAGCCGTTCTTCTAACCGCTCGGTGCCCTGGCCGGCCGCGATTAGATCGATACTTTTACAACTTGGACACTGGTTAGGCGCCGGACGGCTTGCGCCGCAATGATGGCATTGCAGCTTTCCGCCGAACCGCGAGCCGCGATGCAGGGTCATATGGCTGTCGCAATGGCTACATTCGCCGCCCCAGCCGCAGGCATGGCATAGCAGGGCGGGGGCGTAACCTCTGCGATTGAGAAAAATCAGCGCTTGCTGTCCACGAGCCACGGTCGTTTCAATCGCGCCAATTAATGCCGGAGATAACCCGTTGTCTAGGTGCTGCCCGCGAATGTCTAGCAGACGAATCTTAGGAGGCGTTGCGGACGCGGCTCGCTGGCGAAGGCGGAGTAGTTCGAGTCCGCCAGATGTTTGGTTGAACTGGCTCTCCAGTGACGGAGTCGCCGATCCAAGGACTGCTACCGCTTTCGCCATATGTGCTCGTACCAGAGCTAAGTCACGAGCGGAATAGCGGAATCCGTCTTGCTGCTTAAAAGCATTGTCGTGTTCTTCGTCGACAATGATTAACCCCAAATTACTGAGCGGAACAAATAAGCTGCTGCGGGTGCCGATCACTAGATCGGCATCACCGTTGCGTGCTTGCAGCCATGCTTTTCGGCGCTCTTCGTCGTTAAGGCCCGAGTGAAGTGCTGCGTAACGGCAATGAAGGCTGTCGGTGAATCGCCCGATTAGTTGTGGAGTCAGGCCTATTTCTGGCACTAACAAGAGGACTTGCTTGCCAGAATCTAACGCTGCTTTGGCCGCGTGAATGTAAACCTCGGTTTTGCCGCTTCCGGTAACGCCGTCCAGCAAAAAGCCTTTGTATGTGAAGCTGGCAATTGCGTTACAGATTGAATCGCCGGCAAGTTGCTGCTCAGGGTTTAACTTGTTGAGCGGCAAATGGGCGGTTGCAAGCGCCGGAAGACTGGGGTGACTTGTTTGCTCAACGAGGCCCTTTGTTTCTAGCGCCTTAAGAATCGCAGACTGGCCTACGAGCTGGCTACTGGCTAAGGCTTCCCCCGCTTTCTGAAACGATTCTAGTAGTGACGATTGCTTACTTGATCGGGTCAACTCTTTGGGGGCGAGCTGCCGCCCCTCTTCGGTTAACTTCCATGCCTTGCAAGGGGCAATCACTGTGTTTCCGCCGTTCTTTAGTTTGCTTGGCAATGCGGTAGCAAATATTTCTCCGACAGGGTGTTGGTAATACCGTTCTGCCCACAGCAGAAGCTTGACGCAGTCCGCAGGGAATAAAGCCGACTGGTCGAGTAGTTCGCGAACAGGCTTGAGCTTTTCGCGCTCGCCGTCAGCATCAACCGCAACCACCACACCGACTCGTTCGCTGGCGCCAAACGGAACGATTACCCGCGCACCGAGCACGGCGTTGTGGGGCGCCAAATAGCTGTAGCACTGCCTCAATGGCGCGAATACTGCGACACTGACAACTTGCTCTGAGGTTATATCTGGCGATTTTTTCAACGATTCCAACGGAACGGGTTAAATTATTCACAAAACCCATCAGTCCTGTGGATAACTCTGTGCATTAAATTTGAAGAAGACACGTAAAGCCTCGTTTTTATTGACTTTACATTTTTGTGACCATTTTCTGTGCATTTATATTGACGGTGAAAATCAACGACTTAGCGCCGTCCTAAAAAATACTTGGTGACGGACTTATGCCACAGCCAATTTTATTGTCAAGCCGCTAGGAATGTGAATAACTTAATTTTAGGCTGCGACTTTTAGCATTAGAGTCAGCTTGTTTCTCACCAAAAGCCGCCAAGTAACGGTTTTATTTCACTTTTGTTAAAGGTTAACAACTTAACCGATTTAGTCATATTGACGGTGAGAGAAATTTTCGACCGATAGCCTGCTGAAAATTTCCGTTTGCGGCGATCCCTGTAGTGCACTTCATCTATTCATGGTGATCGTTGGCCGTCATAATGGCCACATGGAACTACTTGAATCAATTCTCTTCTCGGTTTGGCACGTGGTGCAAGAAATGGGCGTCTGGTTGCTACTGGGGTTGGTAGCGGCAGGACTTATTAAAGCGTGGATGCCGCCATCTCTTATGACTCGCTGGATGGGTGGCGAAGGTATGGGCGCAGCCACCAGGGCGGCATTCTTTGGAGCGCCTCTGCCGCTATGTTCCTGCGGCGTGTTGCCTGCTGCAGTTTCGCTCAAAAGGGCCGGCGCATCCCGCCAAGCAACCACCTCATTTCTAATCTCAACACCAGAAACTGGGGTCGATTCTATTGCGGTTTCTTGGGCTCTGCTTGGCCCGCTGATGACAATCATGCGACCCATTGCCGCGATTACAACCGCGATAGTTACCGGGACAGCGGTTGGCTTGGTAGAAGACCAGTCAGCGGTAGAGTCAAAAGATGAGTCCAGTAGCTGTTGCGCGAATAAAGAGCAAAGCGCTGATGAAGAATCACAAAAGGCGGCGGGCTTAGCGGCGGGGTTAAGGTTCGCCTTTTCTGAGTTACTGTCCGACTTGGCCGGTTGGTTGGTGATTGGCATTGTTGCCTCCGCCATTATGTTGGTGCTGTTACCGCCGGAGTCGTTGGCCACGTTTGGCAGCAGTTGGATCACTATGCTGTTGATGTTGGTGGTTGGAATTCCAATGTACATTTGTGCAACCGCCTCCACACCGATTGCAGCGGCCTTGTTAATTGCTGGCGTTTCGCCGGGTGCGGTTTTGGTTTTTATGTTGGCCGGGCCCGCTACCAATATCGCCGGTTTAGCGGTGGTTAGCCGAGAATTAGGCCGTAACGTGCTGCCGATATACTTAGGGGGTATTGCAGGCTTTGCTTTGTTCTTCGGAATCCTCACCGACTGGCTTGTCGATAGCCTGTCAATTGATATTGCGGGTCAGCTCGGCCACGGCCATGTGCTCCCTGAGTTATTGAGTGCGGGCTCCGGGGTGGTATTGCTTGGATTGCTTGGATGGACATTTGCCAAGAAGTTTTTACCTTCACGCGCCACACATCAACCACATTAGGTTTCTATGACATTCACTATTGCAGCGCCAATGGCGCCGCCTACGCACGCGATGATCATGGGTTATTTTGGCATCGCCCAGCGCTTCGCCGACTTGATTCATGCCTCAGAGATAACAACCATCAAACAGACCGGCAACGGCATGGTCGTGATTGGGGGCGGTGCGAGCCGCACTGCGCTAGCAGTTACCGATGGGCGCAGCGCGACGCAGCGAGCGGCAGACACCGGGATTAAAAATCTAGCGTTGATAGATATCCATCATGATTACGACTCAGCCGATACGCTGTTTTTTTGCGTAGCCGATCAAGCCTGCAAAGAAGCCGCTGAACAGGTGGCGGGTCTTATTCAGGTACTCGGCAAACAGGCGATCCAGTTCCCAGACCTGCCGGCAATGGCTGGTTATCGGGCATTGCTCATGCAAGTAAACGCACTGAGTGAAATAGTTGATCGGAACCCGGCTGCAGTTGCCGATGTTGACCACGCTGCCCAGCAGGCTGCCGGTCAGTCTCTCCCCCCATTAAGCGTCGCAGATCGAATCGGGCTGCCGACAATTGTTGCGGGCTTAGAAGCGATTAATCGCGAGTCAGCGGGGGAGCAATACGTTATTCATCCGATACTGCGCCGCTACATTGCGGCGGAACGAGGTTTTTACCCCGCGGATTTAATTGAGAAAGCGCGGGTCATTGCAAGAGACAAACTGTAAGGTTGAGAACCGTCAAATAGGCGAAACCTGACAACCCGTCATTTTGTGGCCGAGCATAGCGGCAACCGCTGTATCCTCTCCGAGAACTTTTTAGGATGATAAATGGATTTCTTGGATAAAGCCCGCTTGCTGGCAATGATGGTGGTATTGCCTGTTGGGTCGCTGTTGTCGATCTTTGGCGGCGTGGTTATTGGCCTAGAACCCGGTTCTGTAGAAGGTGAGTCCATCGGATTCATTGTCCTCGGACTTGGCTTTGGCGGTTTAGCCCTGGCCCTAACGGTTAAGCCTCAATGGCTAACCCGAATATCGTGGTTATTTGTGACCGTACTTAGTGCCGCGATGGTTATTCGATTGGGGTTGTCCTACCAAAATTCGTTTTATCAGAACGGAGGGAATCACGCCTTTCCCAGTGTTCTCCCCTATATACCGCTTTGTTACCTAGTCGTACACGCCTTGATGAGTACCCGCGTGGCGCGAATCTTTTCGGGCGTTGTATGGACAGCTGTAGCCATTTTAACCCTAGAGTTTGCTCTACCGCAGACGGTGGTTAATGCGGGAAGAATAGGCTTGTTTAACCTTTTGCTATTTGTTTTTGTTGCCCAGCCAATCAGCATCTTTATGATAACGATGATCCGGGCATATTTAGATGAAGTATTAGAAGAGCGTGCCTATGTGAGGGCACAAAATAATTACTTTGTGCCTGAGGAGGATCTTCAGGATCCAGTTACCGAGCTCTACAACCACAGTCATTTCGAAGAAATTGCTGTGCGCAGCATTGCCGCAGCAAGTGCCGAAAAACGCAGTGTGGGTATGATTCTCATCGACGTCGACAACCTCAAAAACTATAACTGTTCGCACGGTTACAGCGCTGGCGATACCTTGCTGCGCCGTATTGGCAAGGTCATATTGACTCGCGCAGCGGTTTCGCCAAAGTTCATTGCTCGGACGCGTGATGGCGAATTTGCAGTGCTTTGCGACTTAATGTCAAATGTTGAAATGTTAGCGACAGCGGAACGGATTCGGCACGGGGTTGAGGAAGCGGGCTACCGTTACCACGAAGACGCAGACAAAGTGGTAACCGTAAGTGTCGGCATCTGTTTTCAAGTGGCCGAACCACAAATGGATCTCGGTAGCTTCTTGAGCAGTGCTGGACACACATTGGGTGAGGCCAAGCGCGCCGGCGGCAATTTGGTTATGTCGTAGTAGCGGGTAAGCCCGTTTAGACAAGGCTTCTTCCCATGCTGCGGTAAATTTTTTCCAGCACAAATGCTGGGCCAACCAACAGATACACCAAGTCTTCGGTAAATGAGGGCTTGGCACCTTCAATATGATGACCAATAAACTGCCCAATCCACGCCACGATCCAAACCACCGCAGACACGATAAGAACATTTTGCCCAGCAGAATCTATCGAATATAACAGCCACCAGCTAAGCGCTGAATACACCAGCATATGAGCGAATAGTTTTACTGACTTTCTAAAGTAGTAGACCAAAGCCAGTGCCATCCCTAAGGTGCCTAAATTGACAAAGGGAAACAATTCGGCAGACACCATATTGCCGTAAATATAGTGCGATAAGCCCCAGCCTAGACCAATAGTAAAAGTCACAATGAGCGGCACGCAGACCATGTGAATAGCGCGGTTTGTCGGGTTTAGGTGGGTCTCTTCGTACTTAAGAAGTAGTTCTTTCAGAGTCGCCATGGCTGTGATCCTTAGGTAGGTGTAATTGGCTAATAGTATCGCTTTAAGCGGCCCAGTTACTTGGCCGTTGATAAGCGACTCACGCTTGGCCTCGGCCAACCGCTGATCCTTTTCTGTAGACGGCTGATCAGCTAGCCGCTTAACAACTGTTGGATTTTTGTCCTGTAATGCATCTGCAAATATTTTCACACATAAATAGTAAAAGAAAAATGGAAAGTGGCCGTATGATTAGCGTAATTAAAATCACTATTTTTCTCGCAGCAGCTAACGTATTGGTCGCTGGTGCGCATATCGCATCATCGGGCGTTTAGTCGAGCTTGTTTTAGGTGTTTTCCTGGCTCGGCATCGGGTAATCTGTTGCCATGTCATGGTTTAAAGCGCACGAAAAAGACCCAACGGGCACGGCGGTTAGTACCGCCGAATTTATCAAGTCACTTGGCTATGACGCTGGCGGCTTAATTCCTGCTATCGCGCAACAGCATGACACCGGCGAGGTGTTGATGATGGCTTGGATGAATGAAAAAAGCATCTTAGAAACCCTTGAGACAGGTCAGGTCTGCTATTGGTCGCGTTCGCGGCAAACTTACTGGCGGAAAGGCGAGTCTTCTGGGCATCGGCAATCATTGGTATCGATGCGAGTTGACTGTGATGGTGACGTGCTGCTGCTGGCCGTCGAGCAGCTGGGTGCTGCCTGTCACACCAACCGCCGAGATTGTTTCTTCTGGGAAATTGACGGCAAACAGGCAACCTTGTCGCCCAAAGTTGCCGTCGAATAGGCGCGACGCCTGCAAACTGGCGCGACTATTTTTCGCGTAGTTCACCCCAAAGTTGATCCAAGCGCTTATCGCGGCCACAGCTCCAGCGATAGTATTGATACCGGCGCGGGTTGGTTAGGTAATAGTCTTGGTGGTAATCCTCTGCAGCATAAAAGGTGCTCGCTTCGGTTATTTCGATTACGACTGGATCGGTAAATCGCTCACTTTTATCGATTGCCTCGCGTGAAGCAATGGCCGCTTTTTTCTGCTGCTTTCCATGCCAAAAAATTCCAGGGCGGTATTGGCTGCCAACGTCACAAAACTGGCGATCAGCGGTAGTGGGATCAACGTTTACCCAAAACACCTCAAGCAATGTTTCGTAGCTAACTTTACTCGGGTCGTAGACTACTTCCACACCCTCAGTGTGCCCAGTAATTCCAGCCGACACCGCTCTATAGCTGGGGTTCTTGGTTTTGCCGCCAAGGTAGCCTGAGGTAGTTGAAATCACCCCATCCAATTTGTCATAAGGGCCTTCAACACACCAAAAGCAGCCAGCGGCGAAGGTCGCCTTCATCAAGCCGTCGGCGGTCGGTGGCGTTGGCACGGTCGAAGCGCTGGCACTTAGCGCGAAAGAAACGAAGATACCGGCAATAAGAGCGCGCATTATTTAGCCTCACGTATGGCTGGAATATCATTGCCAGTGGCAACAAAGTTTAGCGCTAGGCCGTTGTTGCAGTAACGCTTGCCGGTTGGCCGCGGACCGTCGTCAAAGACGTGCCCTTGGTGGCCGCCGCAGTTACTGCAGTGGTATTCGGTACGCGGCAGCCAAAGGCCGTAATCACGCTTAGTCTCTACCGCGGCTTTCAGGGGCTGGAAAAAGCTTGGCCATCCAGTGCCACTTTCATACTTGGTAGCCGAAGAAAATAACGGCTGGAAGCACGCGGCGCAAATGTAGGTGCCATCGCGCTTTTCCTTAAGTAGCGGTGAGCTGTGAGCGCGTTCTGTTCCCTCGTCAAACAAGATGTAGTAAGCATCATTGTCTAGCAGCTTGGCCCAAGTATCTTCATTTGTACGCTGTTTGGCGCTTAGCGAAAATGGAATGCCAATGCTGCCTAACGCTGCGCTGCTGTATAGAAACTGTCTGCGGTTCATGATCCGATCACTCAGTGATTGTTGGCGGAATTGATGTGGTGTAAGAGTACAATTTTGCGATTTAGTTCTAAACTCAGCTGATTAGCACTGCATGGCAAATGACAAACGTTACACAGTAATACATACGCCTTTGGGCGAGTTATGGATTGCCGGAAATGAGCAAGGGCTGACTAATGTTAGCTTTCCAAGCCAACGCGGCTTGTCGGCTGCACACCAGTGGTCAGCCGACTGGGTATATGAACCGCAAGCCTTTGCTGAGGCGAGGCGCCAGCTTACAGCCTACTTGGCGGGAGACTTGCAGGTCTTTGATTTGCCTTTGGCAGCAGAAGGAACAGCGTTCCGCAAGCAAGTGTGGGCGGCTCTTTGTAATGTGCCTTGGGGAGCAACCGTCAGCTATGGGCAGATCGCCAAGGCGATAGGTCGTCCAAGCGCATCGCGTGCGGTGGGCGCTGCAAACGGCGCCAATCCTTTGCCGATTATTGTTCCTTGTCATCGCATTATCGGTTCTAGCGGTCAGCTCACTGGCTACGCAGGCGGTCTGCACATTAAGCAATAT
>JBLHFB010000061.1:0-8783 GCA_047614865.1 Gammaproteobacteria bacterium
TCAAAAGCGACTCTTTGAAGGACTGCTGAAGAAGAGATTGAACCTCAACTGGTGTTGTTGCTTAGCTTTTAAGCTAAAACCGCTTAAATCGGCTTAAAATTCGAATTCCAGAGTATTAGATACATATAAAGCGAAACCCCAGAGGATCTATCTGGGGTTTTTCTTTTTGAGTAAGCTAGAAACGAAACCAGCTAGATTTTCAAAGATCGGTACAGATTCAGTTTCCAATTCAGAAAAGCCAGTTTTCAGCAACGTGTTACTGCCGTTCCCTGTCTTGACTAAAACTGGAAGTATTCCAGCTTTCTCTGCAGATTGAAGATCACGCAGACTGTCGCCAACAAAAACCGAATTTTCAGCAGATATCTGAAAGCGAGTTAGAGCCTCAAGTGCCATCGTTGGTTTCGGCTTACGACATTCGCAAGACTCATCTGGAGAGTGTGGGCAGAAGAAAACGGCATCAATGTTCCCACCTAAGGGCTGCAGCAAATTATCCAGCTTTTCATGACTTTCAATGAAGTCGCTAATTTCAAAGTACCCCCTACCCAAGCCACTTTGGTTAGTCACCACACAGACAAGAATGCCGGCGTGGGTTAATTCGCTAATCGCTTCGATGCTATCTGGCAGTGGAAGCCACTCGTCAGCCGACTTTACGTAAGACGAACTATCGTAATTTACGACCCCATCTCTATCCAAGATTACTAACTTTGTTTTTAGGGGTAGTGACGACATTTGATCTGGCATCACTATTGCTGAACTAAGGAAAAGTCGGCAACAGACATAAACAGTCCACGCAGCTCCGATAACAGCGCTAAGCGGTTAGCACGCACATCCATATCGTCAGCCATCACCATAACGTTCTCAAAGAAGTCGTCGACAGGTTGGCGCAGACCCGCGAGAGAACCCAAAGCTTGCAGGTAGTCGCCAGTGCCTAGGCTATCGAGAAAAGGTGCTCTAACGCGGTCTAAAGCGGCAGCAACTTCTTTTTCGGCTTTGTCAGTCAGCAAGTTTTTATTGAGGTCACTATCGCCCAGTGCTGCGGCATTCTTCTTCAGAATGTTACCGATACGTTTATTAGCCGCTGCTAAGGCAATCGCGTCATCAGACTCTAGGAACCTGGAAACTGCGGCTAGTCGATTTACTACATCAAGCGGTGATGATGGATTAGCCGCCATAACGGCTTCAAACTGGTCTGCTGAATAGCTGTTGTCTAAGCAATACGCCTTAAGGCGATCCTCAAAGAATTTGCGTAAATCAACGCTGAGTTGTTCTGGTTCTTTAGTGGTAACTGGTTGAAGTGAAACCGATTTATGAAGTAAATCGCCAAGAGACAGGGGTATCTTCTTCTCAATAAGAATACGCAGCACGCCAATCGCGGCACGACGTAAAGCAAACGGATCTTTGTCGCCAGTTGGCTTACGACCAATCGCGAAAATTCCACAGATGCTATCGAGTTTTTCGGCTAAAGCGAGTGACGTACTTACCCCACTGTTAGGTAGACCATCTCCAGAGAATCGAGGAAAGTATTGCTCTTCCATGGATTCGCAAATGTCGCTATCTAAACCCTCTAACTCAGCGTAATAGCGGCCCATCAACCCCTGAAGTTCCGGCATCTCATAGACCACATAAGTAACCAAGTCTGACCGGCAAATAGCCCCAGCTTGCCGAATTTTCTCCACGCTTACGTTCAATGCGCCAGCCAGGCTGGCTGCCAGCTCGGTGACACGCTCCGTCTTGGCGTATACCGACCCTAGTTCTTTCTGGAACATCACAGACTTAAGACGGTCACGCCGCTCTGCTAAGGTCTGCTTACGGTCTTGGTTCCAGAAAAACAAAGTATCTTCAAGCCGCGGAGAGACCACCTTCTCATTACCAACAGACACTGCCGCGGGGTCTTTGCTAACGATGTTGGCAATAGTGATGAAGCTATTCATCAATTTGCCATCGGCAGAAAAGACCGGAAAGTATTTCTGATGATCCTCAATCGTGCTGATCACCATTTCGCTAGGCATATCGAGAAATTTCTTGTCGAACTGACCAACAATCGGGGATGGCCACTCTACTAACGAGGACACCTCGTCCAACAAATTGGGGTCTATCCGTGCGCTGCCACCTAGTTCAGTAGCAGCATTCTCGACCATCTCCCGAACTTGTTGTTTACGCTGATCATAATCGGCTACGACCGAACCTTGCTGTAGGAGAATATCGGCATATTCGTTCGGATTAGAGATCAGTAGTTTAGACGAGCAATGGAAGCGGTGACCGCGAGTTAAATTGCCCGCAGATAAACCAAACAGCGCTAGAGGCATAATTTGGTCATCAAGTAATGAAGCTATCCATTTTACCGGCCGAACAAATTCCGCAGTTGAAGTGCCCCAACGCATGCGCTTTGCAATTGGTAGACGCGAAAGCGCCCGTTCAATAAGCTTAGGCAATACCTCGGCGGCCGACTGGCCTGCTTGTACAGAGCGGTGGCCAAGCCACTCGCCCTTATTTGTTTTAAGAGAAATTAGCTGATCAACCTCAACACCACAAGATCGTGCGAAACCTTGTAATGCTTTGCTCGGGTTGCCTTCTTTATCGTATGCAGCTTTAACCGCCGGGCCGCGTTTCTCTACCTCTTTATCGGGCTGTTTAGCTTGTAAATCATGAATAACAATAGCCAGCCGACGAGGACTGGCATAAGATTTTGCCCTACCAAAAGCGAGTGACGAATCGACTAACCCCTTAAGTAGCTCTTTCTCAAAAATGTCAGAGAGTTGTTTCAGCGACTTAGGCGGCAACTCTTCTGTGCCGAGCTCAAATAGGAAGTTGTGAGTAGTCATTATTTGGCTTCCTTCAACATTGGGAAACCAAGCGCTTCACGGCTTGCCAAATAGCACTGGGCAATGCTTTTCGCCATTGTTCGTACTCTTAAGATATAGCCTTGACGCTCGGTAACGGAAATTGCTCCACGCGCATCTAAAAGGTTAAATGCGTGGGATGCTTTCATCACCATTTCATAACCAGGAAGCGGCAGGTTGAGCCCTACCAACTTCAGGCATTCGCCCTCATAAGCATCAAAGTTTGAGAAAAGTAAATCAGTATTGGCGTGTTCAAAGTTATAACTTGATTGCTCAACTTCGTTTTGATGGAACACATCACGGTAGTAAATATCTTGTGTGTCATTCGCCCCCTCAGACCACAATAAATCGTAGACGCTATCTACTTCCTGAAGGTACATGGCAATGCGTTCAAGGCCGTAAGTAACTTCGCCAGATACCGGTTTACAGTCGAATCCGCCTACTTGTTGGAAGTAGGTAAACTGACTGATTTCCATACCGTTTAACCACACCTCCCAACCCAAGCCCCAAGCGCCAAGCGTTGGAGATTCCCAGTTGTCTTCAACAAAACGTACATCATGAGTTAGCGGATCGACCCCCAACTCAATTAACGAGCCGAGATACAGTTCCTGGAAATTCTCAGGTGACGGCTTTATCAATACCTGAAACTGGTAGTAATGCTGCAGGCGATTTGGATTCTCGCCGTAGCGCCCATCCGCTGGCCGGCGGCATGGTTGAACATACGCTGCGCTCCACGGCTCGGGACCGATAGAACGCAAAAAAGTCGCGGTATGAAAAGTGCCGGCGCCGACTTCAATATCGTAGGGTTGAAGTACAGCACAGCCTTGCTTCGCCCAATATTGCTGCAGGCGGAAGATTAGATCTTGGAAGGTACGAGGTGTGGCTTGGGCGTCACTCACTATGATTTACTCGACTATGTTTGGCAACCAACCAAGAAAGGTTAATGCCGAAATTCAGGGAAGAGTCATTTTGTTCAGACAGAACAACGACAACTAAGGACTCGATTATACCTTTAAGGATATATTCACGACAGGCTTAGTCCACTTCGGTTGACACCTCCTTGACCCAAAACAGGGCAATACATAACCCCTGTGTGCGCTCTGTTTCGGTTCAACACCACATCTAGCGATTTTAAAATTCAACGTAGACGTTCCCAGCGGGTATTGCTTCATTTAATCGTCAGGTGGGGAAGAATAGAAACCTTATAAAACGATTGAAAAACATGGTTATAGGACGGGGCTGCGTGATCCATAGTAGCGCGCCTCCGAAAGCACTATAATGGTGCATATTATTGGCCTGTCTTTTGCAACATGGTTTACATGACCCCACGCCCCGAAATATCTCAACCCACTGCCGCCCAGGTTGTAGACGGCCTAGCTACCGCTATCGTATACATGGATGCCGCTCAGACAGTTCGCTACCTGAATCCAGCTGCTGAGTCTTTGCTGCGATGTAGTGCTCGAAAGGCGGCTAATCTGTCGCTAAGCGAAATATTGCCATTTTCGATGGGCTTGGCGGAGCGGATTAACAACGTAATAAATAGCAACGAAAGCTATCGAGAATGGGAATATTTGCTGGCGCTCACACCAATCAAACAGATAGCGGTGGATTACAGTATTTCTCTGGTTAATAACGGTGCTGGCGTGATCTTAGAGCTGCTTCCGGTAGATCAGCAAATGCAGGCACACCAGGAAGAAAGAAGGCTAGAACAACAGATGCTTAGCCAAGAAGTGGTGCGTGGCTTGGCCCATGAAATAAAGAACCCTTTAGGCGGGCTACGAGGGGCGGCTCAGTTGCTTGAACGTGAGTTAAAAGACCCTGAACTAAAAGAATTCACCACTATTATTACTCGCGAAGCGGACCGACTTAGAACGCTGGTCGATCAGCTATTGGGGCCAACCCGCTTGCCGAAAGACGCACCGCTTAATGTGCATGAAGTTACCGAGCACATTATTCAGCTGGTAGAAGTTGAAACACAAAATGCCGGAATCCGGATAGGCCGTGATTACGATCCGAGCATTCCTGATTTACTCGCTGACCGCGAACAGCTAATTCAGACGTTACTCAATATTGTCCAAAACGCGGTTCAAGCATTGGATGGAAATGGTCAAATAACCATACGCACGAGAGCTCAAAGGCAGGTATATATTAACGGCGATCGTAAAAAGTTGGTAGCAAGAATCGACGTAATTGATAACGGCCCAGGCGTTCCGGACGAGATGAAAGAGAAGATTTTCTACCCAATGGTAACCGGCAGAGCCGAAGGAACAGGACTTGGCCTGGCAATTGCTAGGTCGATGTGTTTACGCCTAGGAGGAACCGTTTTATTAGAAAGCGAGCCAGGCCATACTTGCTTCACCCTGCTAATCCCAATTAGGAATAAATAATGTCAATAAAAGCGTGGATTATCGACGACGACGATTCGATTCGCTGGGTACTATCCCGAGCGTTAAAAAATGCTGACATCCAAGCGAGAGATTTCCCGCTAGCTTCTGAGTGCTTAGATGCGCTCCACGACGCTTCTCAGAGCGACTTTCCCGACGTGCTGATATCTGATGTGAGAATGCCCGGAATTGACGGTATGCAGCTTCTTCAGCGCGTTCAGCGTGAATACCCACAGCTGCCAGTCATTATAATGACCGCACACTCTGATTTGCAGGCCGCAGTGTCGTCATACGAAGGCGGTGCATTCGAGTACCTACCCAAGCCATTCGATATTGACGAGGCAATTGAGTTGGTTACCCGAGCGGCGAAAGCCAATGATAGCAATAGCCACATCGACTCGCCTGGCGAAGTGGCACAAAGTAAAATAATCGGTGAAGCCCCCGCAATGCAGGAGGTTTTCCGCGTTATTGGTCGACTCAGCCGCTCTAATATCACTGTGATGATCACCGGTGAATCGGGAACCGGCAAAGAGCTCGTTGCTAGTGCGCTCCATGAACACAGCCCTAGAGCAAGCAAGCCGTTTATTGCGATAAATACAGCTGCAATACCGAAAGATTTGCTTGAATCCGAGTTGTTTGGACACGAACGGGGCGCCTTTACTGGGGCGCAAGCACAGCGAAAAGGGCGCTTTGAACAGGCCGACGGTGGAACCCTGTTTCTTGATGAAATTGGTGACATGCCAGCCGACCTTCAAACTCGCCTTCTGCGAGTGTTGGCAGACGGAGAGTTCTACCGAGTCGGCGGACACTCGCCAATTAAGGTCGACGTACGAATACTCGCCGCGACCCACCAAAACTTAGAACAACGTGTTCGCCAAGGCCTATTCCGCGAAGATCTGTTCCACCGCTTAAATGTGATTCGAGTGCAACTTCCAGCCCTGCGGGAGCGAGCGGATGATATTCCATTGCTTCTGAATTTTTTCTTGGGCCGAGTGGCTACAGAGCTAGAAGTAGAAGCGAAGGTACTTAATCCGGAAGTTGAAGCGTTCTTGTCAACCCTGCTGTGGCGAGGAAACGTTCGCCAACTTGAAAACACCTGCCGCTGGTTAACCGTGATGGGAGCTGGTCGTGAAATTCACCTGGATGACCTGCCGTTGGAGATAAAGCAGCCTAGCGAGCCACTAACGGCTCAAGCGGTAAACCCAGTGGGCGCGGCGGTGACACTTGCTCCCGCCACTAGCGTTGCGACTGCGGGCCCAAGTGGCGAGTGGGACCAGATGCTTAGAGAATGGGCGCGTGGTCAGCTTAGTAATGGCGTCGAAGACCTGCTTGACGAGGCAATGCCAAAATTTGAAAAGGTAATGATTGAGATTGCTCTAGAAATAACCCGCGGCCATAAACAAGAAGCCGCCAAGCTGCTTGGGTGGGGGCGAAACACTCTAACCAGGAAAATAAAACAGCTAGAGCTTCCTTACTAAGCCGCCACAAAAAAAGGCTAGGTCTGTGTTAGGCCTAGCCTTCCCATACAAGGGCCGCTAAGAAGTGCCCTTTTTGCCGCGCCAAAGCGCGTACTAGAAATGTAGCAGAGAAATCTTCATTTGCTACAGGTATTGCCAGTTTTTACCATGCAGTGCCCAACTGCATATCAAGTTGCTCCACAGGGTTGTTGTGATTCCAATCTTGGGCGTGGGTGCTGCCGTCGTCTACGCCGTAGTCACGACGGTTTAGGTCTAATGAGCCAGACCAGTCTTCTGGTGGGGCTACTGAGATAAGCACTTCGTGCTTTATTGACTCTGTCTCAATTTCTTCGATGTCGCCATCGAAGTACTGAATTTCTAAGCCGCCACGTTCGTCTACTGCGACTAGTTCAAAAGGTTGACCTTCTGGTCTCTTATACCAACTTCCAATGGTTAGTTCTTTTAAGGCTTGCATGCTGAATATATCCTCTATGGCTTTTCAGGCATACCTACAGATATAAACCTGTGCTTGCTTGGGTGCAATAGCCGTTCGTCGCATTAGCAACGAAGGAAATTTAACTTTCGGACGTAACTACGGAGCGGGGTTAGGAATTTCGCGGTGGATTTTGTTGATCTCTCTAACTATTTCATCCGACAAAACGACATCTTTAGAGTAAATATTCGATTTCAGCTGCGCGATTGTGGTCGCACCAATTATATTTGAGCCGATAAATGGCTGTTGGTTTACAAAGGCAAGTGCCATTTGCGCCGGATCCAAACCGCTGTCTTGTGCCAAGCTTACATATCGCTGGGTTGCCGATTCAACGACAGGGCCATCGTAGCGGGTGAACCTTTCGAACAACGCCATCCGAGAGTCTTCGGGACGCTGGCCATTAAGGTACTTGCCACTCAAAAGCCCCATTGCCAGCGGAGAATAGGCTAAAAGTGGCACTTGTTCCTTAATGGCAACCTCCGCAAGGCCCACTTCAAAAGCACGGTTAAGCAAGTTATAAGGGTTTTGAATACTGGTAACTCGAGGGAGATTTAAGCTGGTTGCGAGCTCGGTGAAGCGCATTACTCCCCAAGGCGTTTCATTGGAGAGGCCGACATAGCGAACCTTGCCGGCGTTAACCAGCTCTGAGAGAGCACCTAAAGACTCTTCTAGCGCAATGGAATCTGCTTCACTGTGCTGGTACCCCAATTGGCCAAAAAAGTTAGTTCGTCGATCTGGCCAATGTAGTTGATAGAGGTCTATATAGTCAGTTTGTAGGCGCTTTAAGCTCGCGTCTGCTGCTTGAAGGATGTTTTCTCTGCTGAGTGTTGGGCCGCAATTTGCATTCAGATCGGAACGAAACCAAGGCATTTGCGCCTGTCGCCCAGCTACTTTGGTGGCCAAAATAACCTTGTCGCGATTACCGTTTTTTTTAAGCCAGCTGCCAATTATTTTTTCTGTGCTACCGAAGGTATCGGGCTTGGGAGGAACCGGATACATCTCTGCGGTATCAAAGAAGTTTACGCCTTGGTCAGTCGCGTAATCCATCTGCTGATGGCCCTCCGCTTCGCTGTTCTGCTCGCCCATGGTCATGGTTCCTAAGCAGATTTCGGAGACCTCTAGTTCACTGGTGCCAAGCTTGCGATATTTCATAATATCTGTGGTCTCCGATGGTGGGGTTTACGTGGTTGTTAGCTTACTGATCTAAGCCTGCAGCGTAGGCGGCACGCAGGTTTGCTCGGCTGCGCTCTGCCATTAGCTCTTCAAGTAGCGGAGCAAAGATCACTTGAATCGCAATCTCCATTTTCCCGCCTGGCACGACAATGCTGTCTGCTCGAGACATAAAGCTGTTGTGGATCATGCTTAGTAAGTACGGGAAGTCGATATTGTGGCGACGAGGATCGCGGAAACGTATCACCACCATGCTTTCATCGGCTGTAGGAACATCGTTTAGGGCAAACGGATTTGAGGTGTCTACTGTCGGGACGCGCTGAAAATTAATATCGGTTCGTGAAAACTGCGGAACGATATAGTTTACGTAGTCGGGCATTCGGCGAAGGATGTTATCGCGAACCTCATCGTGACTGTAGCCGCGTTCAGTGGTGTCGCG
>JBLHFB010000062.1:0-8642 GCA_047614865.1 Gammaproteobacteria bacterium
TCAGACCACCGATAGGCAAAACCTCTCCCCGAAGGGTTATTTCGCCTGTCATTGCGACCTCAGCTCGGACGGGAATGCCGGTCAAAGATGACACGAGCGCGGTACACATTCCGACCCCTGCAGACGGTCCATCTTTAGGAGTAGCCCCTTCTGGAACATGGATGTGAATATCCAATTTCTGATGAAAGTCGTCGGCTAAGCCAAGCGAACTGGCGCGACTGCGCACAACTGTCATCGCTGCAGTCACTGACTCTTTCATCACATCGCCAAGCTGCCCGGTCTGAATTAGGGTTCCTTTACCCACCACCGAGGCAGCTTCAATCGTCAGCAACTCTCCCCCAACCTCGGTCCAAGCAAGGCCAATAACTTGGCCGACGCGGTCTTCATCTTCCGCTTTTCCATAGCTATAACGCTCAACACCAAGGAGGTTTTCTAATTTCTCGACCGTAACCTCGACTGGAGCAGTTTGCGACTTATCCAGTATCGACTTAAGTACTTTGCGGCAAAGTTTCGCCAACTCTCTTTCTAGCCCGCGCACGCCAGCTTCCCGCGAGTAATGTCTAACGATATGCCTTACAACGTCGGACGAGATGACCGCTTCGTTTTCCTTGAGCCCGTTGCGAGATATCTGCTTAGGCAAGAGATATTCCATCGCAATATTGAGCTTTTCTTCTTCTGTGTAGCCAGACAAGCGAATCACTTCCATCCGATCCAGCAAGGCATGTGGAATATTCATTGAGTTCGCTGTACAAATGAACATCACATCAGATAAATCAGTATCCACCTCTAGATAGTGATCATTAAAGCTGTGGTTTTGTTCTGGGTCCAATACCTCCAAAAGCGCCGACCCGGGATCGCCTCGGAAGTCTGCGGCCATTTTGTCAATTTCATCTAACAGAATTAGCGGGTTCTTCGTTTCGGCTTTCGCCAACTGCTGAATGACTTTCCCCGGCAAGGCACCTATATAGGTCCGCCGATGGCCGCGAATCTCCGCTTCGTCTCGTACACCACCAAGAGCAATCCGCTGGAACTTACGGTTGGTTGCTTTAGCAATACTTTCGCCTAGCGACGTCTTACCCACACCCGGCGGGCCAACTAAACACAATATCGGCCCTTTCATCTTGCGGACGCGTTGCTGGACTGCCAAATATTCGAGAATCCGCTCTTTGACCTTTTCCAAACCGTAGTGATCTTGATCTAATATTTCTTCAGCCTTGCGGAGGTCTCTTCTTACCTTGCTACGCTTCTTCCAAGGAACGGCTAACAACCAATCAATATAACTACGCACTACGGTTGCCTCTGCAGACATAGGCGACATCAGTTTAAGCTTTTTCAATTCAGCATCGGCCTTAGTCCGAACTGCTTTTGGCATACCTGCGTCATTTACGTCTTTGCTGAGGCGGTCAAACTCGCTCTCTCCCTCTTCTCCTTCGTCGCCACCGTCGATTTCACGCTGAATGGCCTTCATTTGCTCGTTTAGGTAATACTCGCGCTGGCTTTTTTCCATTTGATTTCGGACACGGCCGCGAACGCGCTTCTCAACTTCAAGCAGCTCAATTTCAGCTTCTACCGAGTCAAGCACCATTGATAGCCGCTTGAGAACCGACAAGCACTCAAGCATCGGCTGTTTATGAACAACCTTGATCGATAGATGCGCAGCTATGCTGTCAGCAAGTCGACCGGGCGCGTCAATGGTGTTGACTGACTTGGAAACCTCACTCGGAAGCTTTTTATTCAACTTCACGTAGCTTTCAAACACATTCAGCAACGAGCTCGATAGAACCTGCTCTTGCTCTTCGAAACTTAGCGTAGAGCCGACATCCAAATTAGCCTTCTCCATCTCTGCATCTGTAAGAGGATCAGACTTAGATTCCAGTTCGGTGTATACACAACCAACAGCCTGGCCGTCATCAAGAGAAAAGCTTTCGATAGCTACCCGCTGCTCACCCTCGACCAGCACTTTCACCGTGCCATCAGGAAGCTTAAGCATCTGCAATATTTTTGCCAAGGTACCAACTTCAAAAAGATCTTTCGCTGCAGGCGCGTCGACATCTGCGTCGCGCTGCGAAACAAGAACAACCTTCTTATCGGCCTCCATTGCTGCATTAAGCGAACTAATCGATTTCTCGCGTCCAACAAATAGCGGTGTAACCATGAATGGGAAAACCACGACGTCCCGAAGGGGGATCAACTGGGCAACGGTTTTAAGTTCAGCTTCACTCATTTTTGGGTATCCTTTTGAGTTACTACGGCAATAACTTCTACTATAGCTTTGACAATGGGGGCATGCCTATACAACTTCAATAATTGGGTAGAAATTTTGGCCATAAAAAAACCAGCATCAGCCGGTTTTTTTCGAAAAGCGCTATAGCGACTATCTGTAATCTGAAGCCGCCTTATCATGCGGCGGCTCCTCGTCTTGAGCGGACGTTTTGGCCTTGGGATCAGCAACTTTATCCTTGCCACCCTCTAGAATGATCAGCGGATTAGCGTCACCACGCACCACAGCTTCATCGACTACGACTTTGCTAACGTCGTCCATCGACGGCAATTCATACATAGTGTCTAGCAGAACGTTTTCAATAATCGTTCGAAGCCCGCGCGCTCCCGTCTTACGGTCAATTGCTTTTCTAGCAATCGCACGCAAGGCGTCATCACGAAATTCTAGCTGAACATCTTCCATTTCGAACATACGGCGATACTGCTTGGTCAATGCGTTCTTTGGCTCAGTAAGAATCTGCATTAACGCTTCATCATCTAATTCGTCAAGAACAGCCACGACAGGCAGGCGACCAATAAACTCGGGGATCAAACCATAACGGGCAAGATCTTCGGGCTGCACGTCATGTAGCAAGCGAGCGATAGATTTTTCGGATTCCTTAGACCGCACTTCAGCACCAAAACCTATTCCAGTTTTGTCACTACGGGCTTGAATCACTTTCTCTAGTCCGGCAAACGCGCCACCCACAATAAACAGCATATTGGCGGTGTCGACTTGCAGAAATTCCTGCTGTGGATGCTTGCGGCCACCTTGTGGCGGAACAGACGCAACAGTGCCTTCAATCAATTTGAGTAGCGCTTGCTGTACGCCCTCACCCGACACATCCCGGGTAATAGACGGGTTTTCAGCTTTACGTGAAATCTTGTCGATTTCGTCGATGTAGACAATCCCGTACTGGGCACGCTCTACGTCATAGTCACAGCTCTGCAGTAACTTCTGAATAATGTTTTCTACATCTTCACCGACATAGCCTGCTTCGGTGAGAGTTGTCGCGTCCGCTACAGTGAAAGGAACGTTTAGCATCCGCGCCAACGAATTGGCAAGCAAGGTCTTACCTGAGCCCGTTGGGCCAATCAGCAATACATTCGACTTAGCAAGCTCGACATCACCGTCTTTTTTGTTTTTGCTTTTTTGAACTTCTAGGCGCTTATAGTGGTTATAAACCGCCACAGACAACACACGTTTGGCCTTCTCTTGGCCAATTACGTAGTCATCTAGATTCGCTTTAATTTGCTGCGGAGTGGGCAGTTCATCGCCCTCTGAATCTGGCTTAGCATTCGCCTCTTCACGAATGATATCGTTGCACAGCTCAACACACTCGTTACAAACATAGACCCCAGCGGGGCCAGCTATGAGCTTGTCAACTTCGTGTTGGGTTTTATCACAGAACGAACAGTGAAGTACGTCTCCGCTGTCGTTGCGGGTTTCGTCACTCATGAGCTTGCCTAGAAAATTATTGTATTAAAATATATATACCATTTCAGATGCCCTACTGCCAAACAGCAAGACCATCGAACGGTACTATTCGGCGCTGGGACGGGCCGCTAAAATTTCATCGATTAGGCCGTATTCTTTGGCAGCCTCGGCGTCCATGAAGTTATCACGGTCGGTGTCTTTGGCAATCCTTTCAATATCTTGGCCAGAATGACTAGCTAGGAGCCCATTAAGCATTTGACGCATACCAAGAATTTCTTTGGCATGGATATCAAAGTCAGAAGCCTGACCTTGAAAGCCGCCTAGCGGCTGATGGATCATCACTCGTGCATGCGGCAAGGCATAACGCTTACCAGCTGCTCCACCAGCAAGAAGGATCGCACCCATGCTGGCTGCTTGGCCGATGACGGTAGTCGAGACGTCTGGCTTAATAAACTGCATTGTGTCGTAAATAGACATGCCAGCAGTAATAACTCCACCCGGGGAGTTAATATACAAATTGACGTCTTTGTCAGGATTGTCCGCTTCCAAGAATAGAAGCTGAGCGACAATCAAGTTAGCCATGTAATCGTCTACTGGGCCAACTACAAAAATTAAGCGCTCACGCAGTAGCCGAGAGTAAATATCGAACGAACGCTCTCCGCGGGCACTCTGCTCAACCACCATGGGAACCAACCCAAGGTTGGTGGGGTGACCGCTATAGTTGGTGTGTGCAGACGCGTTGTTCATAAATTGTTCCTGTTGGGGGATTATTGCCCTTCAGCAACAATCTCTTCAAAGCGTGTAGCAACTTCGGTAACCGTTGCTTTCTCAGACAAGAAGTCTACCACTTGGTTCTCAAGAACGGCAGACTCAATACCGCCGATTGCTTCAGCATTTCCGCGATACATTTGTTTCATTGCTTCTGCCTGTTCGCCAAACTGAGCCACGACGCCGTCGAGCATCGTATCAACTTTAGCTTCGTCAGCAGTTAGATCGTTTGCTTTAATGATTTCACCAAACACCAAACCTACTTTAACACGACGTTTTGCTTGTTCTTCAAACAGCTCGGCAGGCAACTCAGCTTCGCCCATTGTGTCAACAGGCAAGCCTTGCTGACCCATACGCTGCTTAGCTTCGTCACGAAGGCGTTCAATTTCTTGTGAAATTAGCGCTTTAGGAACTTCAAAGTCGTTGGCCGCTAGAAGCTGCTCAATAACCTGTTCTTTGACTTTAGCGGTAACGCGGTTAGCGACTTCGCTTGTCATGTTCTCAACAAGGTTAGCGCGTAATTTTTCAACGCCACCTTCAGTAACGCCGAATTTTTCAGCAAATTCGTCATTCAGCTCAGGAACAGCACCTTCCGAGACTTCTTCAACAGCCAGACTATATTCGGCAGTTTTGCCGGCCATTTCCTCTGTTTCGTAGTCAGCAGGGAAGCTCACAGAGCATGTTGGTGTATCGCCAGCAGAAACACCGGTTAGCGCTTTACTAAACGGCGCTTCAAATACTTCCGGCATGTTGCCAGCGCCGACTTGAATGTAAATGCCTTCCGCGTTGCCGCCCGCAAATTCTTCGCCATCGATAGTGCCAGTGAAGGTCACTTTAGCGCGATCGCCTTTAACGGCCGAGCGCTCTACTACAGACCATTCGGTGTGTTGGGCACGCATTTTTTCCAGCATCTCTTCAATATCAGCATCACCAACCTCTACGGTTGGCTTGTTGATAGCCAAAGCGTCCTGGCCTTTAACGTCGATTTCCGGGTAAACCTCTAATACTGCGATGTACTCGAAGTCTTTACCCTCTTCCATAGTCAACGGCTCAATCGCTGGTGGGCCCGCTGGACGGAGCGCCTCCTTCTCTAGCGCAGCGGCATAACTAGGCTGAAGCTCAGCTTCGCAAATTTCCGCACGAACTGAACCAGCAAAACGCTGCTGGATTATCTTAAATGGGACTTTACCTGGACGGAAACCTGGCAGGCGAATGCTGCGCGAGTACTCTTGAAGCTTTTTGCTAACTTTGGCGTCGATATCAGCTGCAGGTAATGCAACGGTAAGGCGGCGCTCAAGAGCACTAGTTTGTTCTACGGTAACGTTCATGTTTAGATTAGTTCCTTGCTACACCGAGCGATGCGCTCGGGAGAAATCTCTAAGGGGATAAAAAAGATGGTGCGGAAGGAGAGACTTGAACTCTCACACCATAAGATACCAGAACCTAAATCTGGCGCGTCTACCAATTCCGCCACTTCCGCAATATTTGGGCGCCGAATTGTACACCAGTTCCCCATCAATTCGAACTATTTTTTTGGCGAAAATAGCAGCGTATGTCGCTGAACTGTGGTGGCCTTACAATGTCGGTTTTTGCTGCTTCACGTTAATGAAGGCGCGGATAATAACTGAAATTATTTCGCTTCGCTAGCCCTTTTTTCTAGCATTGCGACCGCAGGCAGCTCTCTTCCTTCCAGAAACTCCAAGAACGCACCTCCCCCAGTCGAAATATACGAGACTTCGCTAGCTATACCGTACTTGTCGACAGCCGCCAGAGTGTCGCCACCCCCAGCGATTGAAAAAGCTTTGCTGGCAGCAATGGCGCGGGCGAGCGTTGCAGTGCCGCGACCAAATTGGTCGAATTCGAACACACCCAAGGGTCCGTTCCATACGACCGTTCCCGCATCGCTAAGCATTGCAGTCAAGCCCTCAGAGGTTCTGGGCCCTACGTCGAAGATCAATTCGTTATTCGCCACTTGGCCGACGGGCTTAGTATGAGCTTCGGCATTGGCCGCAAACTCAGTCGCAACGACGACGTCAGTCGGGATTGGAATGTCCGCGCCACGCAGCTTCATTTCTTCAATCAGCCTCTTAGCAACATCGACATAATCTGGCTCGTATAGAGACTTACCCACATTGTATCCGGCTGCCTTAATGAAGGTGTTCGCGATCCCGCCACCTACAATTCACTTGTCGACCTTTTTGACTAACGACTCAAGCAGCTGAATCTTTGTCGACACTTTCGAGCCTCCAACAATCGCTACTAGCGGTTGGGCTGGCTGATCTAACGCCTTACCCAATGCTTCGAGCTCTGCGGTTAGCAGTGGCCCCGCACAGGAAATCGGCGCATACAGCCCGACTCCATGAGTCGATGCTTGAGAACGGTGTGCGGCGCCAAAGGCGTCCATCACGAAGACATCACAAAGTGCGGCCATTTTCCTCGACAGCACTTCACAATCTTTCTTCTCGCCAACATTGAAACGAACGTTGTCGCATAACACCACCTCGCCGGCGGCCACTTCGACACCGTCGAGCCAATTACGCTCTAATGGAACCGGAACACCAAGCAGCATAGACAGGTGACGAGCCACTTGGCCCAAGCTATGCTCGTGATCAAACTCACCCTCATCTGGCCGCCCCATATGCGACAGCAATATCACCCGGGCATTGGCCTCCAACGCCATCCGAATCGACGGCAATGACGCGCGAATTCTTGCGTCACTGGTGATTCGCCCGTCCTCAATCGGCACATTAAGGTCTAAACGAATCATCACTCGCTTATTGGTTAACTCAATGTCACTCATTCTTAAGAAGTTCATGGCCTAATCCTTGATCATCGCTGCGGCAGTATCCAGCAAGCGGTTTGAAAAGCCCCATTCGTTGTCGTACCAAAGCCCTAGCTTTAATGAACGAGGCCCCAGCATGGTTGTTAGGCCTGCATCGACGTTAGACGAATAAGCATTGTGATTATAATCGACGGACACCAAGGGTGCGGTTTCGAAATTCAGAATCGCTTTGTACTTGGCGGCAGCGGCAGCTTTCAGGATCTGGTTGACCTGCTCACTTGTCGCATCCGACGATAAGTTAATCGTCAGATCAGCTAACGAGACATTCTGCGTGGGAACTCTCACCGACAGTCCTTCAATCTTGCCGGCGAGTTCAGGCAAAACGGATGCGATGCCAACAGAAGCGCCTGTTGAGGTGGGGATCATTGATCCAGCTACAGCCCGCCCGCGCCGTGCATCACGATGATAGCCATCAACTAAGGACTGATCATTGGTGGCGGCGTGGATCGTTGTTACGAAGCATTGCTCAATCCCGAAGTGACGATTCAAGACCTCAAGCACAGGGACTAAACAGTTTGTTGTGCATGAAGCGTTGGAAACAACCCGATCGTCATCAGTCAAATCTTGATGGTTTACGCCATAAACAACCGTCGCATCAACATGATCTTTGGCCGGTGCACTAATCAGGACTTTTTGGGCACCAGCGGAAAGGTGGCCCTCGGCTTGGGAATAGCGATTTAGTTTTCCAGTGCTTTCGATCACCAGGTCAACCTTCAATTCTTTCCAAGGTAAGTCGCAAGGCTCAGCACTATCTAGAAGAAAAATCTCTTGCTCCCCAATCGTAATTGAAGAATCACCGGCAAACACTTGGAGCGGGAAACGACCATGCGTACTGTCGTACTGAACCCCATGCGCAACCAACTGCGCGTCCACGCAACCATGGCGGCAATCATTGATTGCAACCACTTGGAATTGCGAATCCCGCTGGCTTTCAAAAATCGCTCTTAGTACGCCGCGACCTATTCGCCCAAAGCCATTAATCGCTATTCGTATTGGCTTAGCTTTCAATTCAGATTTAATCCGCAAGAAGCTCTTCGATGTGGACAACCACGTTATCCACGGTAAAGCCGAAGTATTCCATCAGCTCAGGACCCGGTGCTGACTCGCCATAGCGGTCGATGCCAATGATCGCGCCATTGCCGCCCACGTAACGGAACCAGAATTCAGAAATGCCCGCTTCCACTGCGACACGCGCTGTCACTTCACTGGGCAATACCGCTTCGTGGTACTCAGCGTCTTGACGATCAAATATCGTGGTTGAAGGCATGGATACAACGCGAACTTTAACGCCCTTCTCAGCCAGCACAGCGGCGGCCTGAGTAGCGAGTTCTAGTT
>JBLHFB010000063.1:0-8505 GCA_047614865.1 Gammaproteobacteria bacterium
ACCTACCGCCGCAATTTGCCCGTTTCTAACCAATACCGCCTCCGCTTGCCGGTCGTCCATGGTCACAATCGTGCCATTGAAGAACAGTAGATCACTAGCCGCCCTAGGCGGTTTGGAGTAGCCGTAAAGTCCTATAGTGCTAACAACCAACAAAAGCAAAACCGCGATTGAAATACGTTTGATCCAACGCATGAAACTCTCCTAATCCTATCGCCGGATTGTATCAGCTGAGATGTCTAGTTTAGTCGGCAGATCAATGGGCTACATATCAGCTTAGATAGAAAACCAATAGCAGCAGGAATGGCAGGCAAGCCTGATACGATGGGCTGGTAATCCAGTTGAGAACTCCACACTTTGTCACAGCCATTGATACGCGCTGCTAGCGCCAGCGTGTTTTTTGCGACCATAGCGTTCTGCTCCTCGGTTGTCGCCGAAGCAGAGCCGCATGAAATCACCGTTACAGTTCAGCGTGTTGCATCGCCGCTAGACGACAGCAGCTTTAGCTTGTCGGTATTGGATGAGCAGGCGGTGGAAGACACAGCGGCTGTTCATGTCAGCGAGTTGCTAGCTAAGGTGCCGGGCGTTTTGCTTGGCCGTGGCAATGGCCAAGAGCATCTCACCGCGATTCGCTCACCGGTTTTAACCGGCGCAGGTTCTTGCGGGGCGTTTTATATGGCAGAAGACGGGATTCCGTTGCGAGCACCCGGGTTTTGCAACGTAAACCAATTGTTTGACGTAAACACCGAGCAGGCCAGCCGCGTAGAAGTGCTGCGTGGCAGCGGCGCAGCGATTCATGGTGGCAATGCCTTGAACGGGGTGATCAACGTCATTGGGCCGTCGTTTGAATCGCGTCAGCGGCTAGAGATTGAAGCAGGGCAGTTTGGCTATTCACGGGCCAAACTCAGCTATGCAACCGACCGCCTTGCGGTGTCCGCTAACGTCGCTAACGACGAGGGCTACCGCGATGACTCTGGATTCGATCAGCAGAAACTTAGCGTTAGGCATCGAGGCAAGCGGTCAGGTTGGCAGCATACCAGCGGCTTAAGCCTTAGCAACCTCAATCAGGACACCGCTGGATTTATCCAAGGGTTTGAGGCCTACAAAGATCCCAAACGGAAGACTGAGAATGCAGACCCAGAAGCATTTCGCGACAGCTCCAGCGCGCGCGGCTACGCTCGATTTGAGCAAGACGGCATTCAGATAACGCCGTATTTTCGCCACACCAACATGTCCTTCCTACAACACTTTCTGCCTCAGGACCCGTTGGAAGAAAACGGCCAATCCAGCATCGGAATTCAGTCATCGCTTAGTGGCAGCAGCGAGCAACTAAGTTGGCAGGCCGGTCTCGACGCAGACATCACACGCGGTTGGCTTAAAGAGACCCAGAGCAAGCCCACCAGCGGACCATTTCCCATCGGCAAGCATTACGACTATGAAGTCGACGCTTTAATGCTCGCCGGGTTTGGCAGCGGTAGCTGGCAACACAGCAGTGAAACCCAGGTGAATGCAGGCATGCGCTATGAATTCCAACACTACCGCTATGACAATCGAATGATCGACGGAAACGCTGCCGAGGATGGCAGTGCCTGCACACCAAGCTGTCGCTACGCTCGACCGGCAGACCGCAACGACAGCTTCAACGCTGTCTCAGCAAACGCCGGCTTTAATCGTGATTTCGGCTCAAACAGCCAGCTGATTTTTAATCTTGCTCATGGCTTCCGTGCACCGCAAGCGACTGAGCTATATCGGCTGCAAGCCACCCAGCTGAATGCAGAACTAAAACCGGTTCGGCAGAACAATGTTGAACTGGGATGGCGCGCAGATTGGCAAGCTTTGTCGCTGTCCACCGTCGCTTTCTATATCAACACCAAGAATCAGATTCTCAGAAACAGCAATCGGGAAAACTTTAACGGCGGAGAAACTTCAGGCCGCGGCGTTGAGGTAGAAATTGATTGGCTGCCGACAGACGCACTGAGAGTACAAACCGCCTACAGCTACGCTCAGCATCGCTACGAAGACGATCTAGTCGCAACCAAAGGCAATGACGTAGACACCGCGCCACGGAGCCTGAGTGATCTCTCAGTTAGCTGGCAGGCCACCCAGCAGCTTCGCTTGAATGTCGCATGGCAACATCAAGGCAGTTATTTCACAGAGCCAACAAATCAGCAGAAATATCAGGGCCATGATCTGATGTCGCTGGCTTTGAAGCTACAAGTACAGCAGACAGATTTTGGTTTGAAGCTAAACAACGTGTTTGATTCAGACTATGCCGACCGGGCCGACTTTGGATTCGGTAATCACCGTTATTTTGTCGGTCAAGAGCGCACCGTTTTTTTCAGCGTGCGACAAGATTTTGAATCCTAAAGAGGCACACTGTCCGGCAACCGCGTTGCCTAGATATTCTGCTCACGCCGTAATACAAATAAGAACGGCTGAGCCATTCCCTTCAAATCCATAACGCCTAACACCGTGTTCTCGTCTACTTTTCGGAAGACATCATTGATTGGTAGTTGATCGTAAGACATTGTTGCGGTTGACACGCCACGAAATTCAGTCATACGTAATCGGGCTTTCGAGCGAGAAGTCGATAGAAGCGGCAGAAACAGCTGGAATAGCTTGCCGACGATGGCCGACTGAGGCAGTTTGTAACGAATCATCAAACCCAAAAACGGCGACATATATTGGGGGTTTAGCTGAGTTTTCTTGCCCGTCAGCGTAGTTATCACCAAGGGGTGAACATTTTCCATGCTTTCAAAGCGCTTGCCGTGCCAGTGATAAGCCTCAAGTAAACCATCCATCACGTGGCCTGTCTCAAAACCTTCACCACGCCAACTGCCCAGCATGAATTTCACGCCAATCGGCTCAAGTGAGTCGTAGAAGGCTAGAGCGTGTTCGCTTTTTTGCGGCCCACTAGAGGGTACGTTGAGTGATGTCATGTTTAGAGAGGTCTATGGATTTTGGGTAAGCGTAAAGCGTGCTTGTATTGCTCAATGAGACTAGTCAAATTTCGCTGCCAGTCATGATGAACGCTTGAGACCTGACAAGCTAGAAACCAATAAGCCCAATAAAAAAATCAATAATGAGCAAAGTTAGAACAACAAAAACACGAGGGGCGGCAAAGCTCCAAATTAGAAGCGGAATTTCCACCACTGCTGAGTTTAGAACGGCAAATGCCGCTACTAGCACAAACAATAAAACGGTAAAAAGTTTTAAATTTTGTTCGTCTTCAGCCCCTCGGTTAGTCTACTTACTTACCAAAAAACTTCTTAACAGATCCGCTCAGTTCTTCAGTCAAACCTTCAAAGCGTTCTGTTAGATCTTCCCAAGCACCTTCAGCAGAATCGGAAATTTCTGTTAAACGAGCTTTGGCAGCATCTAGTTTCGCTTCTACTTTCTCAATCTGTCCATGAGCTTCAATTTTTTGATCGGCAACTCCACCTTTAATTTTGGCTTTTAGTTGATCAAGTTTTGCAGATTGCTCTGCAATTTTGGCTTGGGCTTTTTCTACGTATGCGTCTTTTTTGCTCATTGCTTAAATACTCTGTGTGGTTTGAAAACGTATAAAAACTGTACATTGTTAGTGGCGATTTAATCCTAGTAACTAACACATTGCTTCGCTTTCGGCCCGCTAGGCCGCAGTGCAAAGGGGCTCAGTTACATTCAATTGTTATTCACTCTAGCGTACAAATTATAGGGCCAAGTTTGCCCTTTTCAAGTGCTATATCCCGCTATGCGGCGCGTAGCGGGGAAAGGTGCCCCTCTCCAAGGCGTTTTTAGACAGCGGCAATGTACTTGCGTTAATTACCTTCTGTCGCGAGCAAATCCCTGGTCACCCGTGATCTTTTATTTTCAGGCAATGCTTTGAGGAAATCGCGAAAGTGAACCTTAGAATAAGTCCCGGCTTTTTTAAGGCTAGTTCTTTAGCCTTTGGCTGTCTTCTTCGCAGCCTTAGCAGCCTTCTTCTCTTTTGGAGTTAAAAGCGGTTGTTTTTTGGCAGCTTTTTTACTGTCCTGACCCTTACTCATAATATCTTTCTCTTGAAGTATTTTATTAAACCTAAAGTCAGTTTGACCTGACTTTAGAGTCCTAGCGGCGCAGCGACTTGTAAGCAAACAGCCAAGTTGATGCGTAACAAATCCAGTATGGCCTGATGTTTGATTAAATGACAGAAATCAACTTAAAAGGTTAACCTATAAGGGCTACTGCATCAGTTTGGCTACCTGGATCAAAGAATAAGTGGAAAAACTCCTCCCCCACTAGTTATTAGCTGGCGCTCTCGCCAACTGTAATCGTGATTTTTGAATCATGAATTGCGTAGCCATTTTCTAGTATTTGAGCTTTGATATCAGCTTCATCAAGTGCAGCAAGTGGACGCTTAGGATTGAATTCTAGTCTTGTTTTGAATGGAGACAACGCAAGTAGGTCTGGATCTGTGCCGTCAGGTAGCTGTAGCGACGCAACTTTTGTGCCCGCTAGAACGGAGAGATACTTATTTCCAGCTTTTGCACTGGTGTAGATGTCAATTTTCATAGTGTTCCTGTGTATTGGTGTTGTAGCTAAAAGGGCGGACCCTCTAACTCGTAGAAGTGGGGCGGTGCTATTCAAGCGGCCGCTGATAGTACAGCTACGAAGCGACGCATAGCGAGTGGTTTAAACCTTGGGGACGCTACACCTTACTTCCTATCTGCTTGCTGGTAACTGTGGAAAGACAGCCTAAGTGGGTGAAGCCCATTGGCTGCTCTAAAGCGCGTGCAAGTTTAACGTGCTTTGGAGAATGCACTTGCTTGGATTTATTTATCTCTAGCAGCGTTTCCCAGATTTTGGACAAACAGCTGAGCCAAACCTATATAGCGGTGACCCGCATCCGAGTTTAGCAAGCTAGTTCTGAATAGCGGGGGCAGTACTGCTTCTGCCCCCGTATAACGCTGCAGTCGATGCTAGCCTTGCATTGACGAGAGCAAGGTCGTATTGCCGCCAGAAGCGGTTGTGTTCACGCAGGTGTGACGTTCCTGAATACAGACGTGATGCATATCATCGGAAACGCTTAGCGGGATCAAACGACCTCGTCGATTTGCAAGAACCTGACGTATTTCCCGTGCTTCTGCGTCTGGTCCAAAAAATGCAATCAGGTCAAAACCTTCAAGAGTAGCCAATTGACTTGCCTTAAGCTGCCCATCAATACAGAAGTGACCGCTGGCGTCTGGCGCGCAAACCACTGCAGGACAACCGAAGCTGCGGGCCATTCCTGCCTGAACGCTGACATCCTCGGCGGTTGGGCCAAGGCACAAGACAACGCCCCTGGGCCAGAGGTTAAGTGTGTTTGACTCGCCGGTTGGCCCGGTCATCTCAATCGAGTTCAGCACTTCCAGCGGGTGTTCGCCTGCTTGAGTTAAGACTTTTTGTAGTTGCTTAATTGAAACAGACTTCGCCTTTGACGGGTAATTACTCAAGCGTCGAGTAGGAAGATAAACACGACGCACATAGTGAGGGCCACCAGCCTTCGGCCCAGTGCCAGACAAACCTTCACCGCCGAAAGGTTGTGTTTCCACAACCGCACCAATCTGATTGCGATTGATATAGATATTACCAACTTTCAGCTGATACGGAATGGCGTCTGCACGCTGGCTGATCCGAGTGTGTAGGCCAAAGGTCAAGCCATAGCCACTGCTGTTAATGTCATCGATAACTTTCCCAAAGTCATCTGCGTGAAAACGAGCAATATGCAGAACGGGCCCAAAAATCTCTTCACCCAAAGACTTGATGCCATCCACCTCAATTACTGCAGGACCAACGAAACTTCCGCCTGTAGGCGCTCGCAATTGCTTGAGCAATTTTCCCGTGGCTTGGGCAGCAGCAATATAGGTATCAATTTTCTCTTTGGCTGCGGTCGAAATTACCGGTCCTAGGTCTGTGGACAAGTGCTTGGGGTCGCTTAAGTTCAGCTCATCCATTGTGCCGTATAGGATATTCAGCAAGTCGTCTGCGATGTCTTCTTGGACGTACAGAATTCGTAGCGCCGAACAACGTTGGCCAGCCGATTGGAATGCAGAAGCAACGGTGTCGCGAACTGCCTGTTCGGGTAGCGCGGTGGAATCAATTATCGCTGCATTAAGGCCGCCTGTTTCAGCAATTAGTAGTGCCTCCGGCGCCAGATTATCGGCCATCGCTTTATTAATAGCCTGTGCGGTTTGGGTGGAACCGGTGAAGCAAACACCGGCAATTCGTTTGTCGCCTACGATGTACTGACCAATAGTTTGTCCTGTGCCTTGCAGCAATTGAAGGCTTGCCGCAGGAACGCCAGCCTTAAGCAATAGTTCGGTTGCTCGGTAAGCAACCAGAGGGGTTAACTCAGAAGACTTGGCGATAACCGCGTTACCGGCGGCTAGGGCGGCTGCAACTTGTCCCACAAATATGGCGAGTGGGAAGTTCCACGGAGAAATACAACATATAACGCCGCGTGGTGGGGCGCCTTCATAGCTCTTGCACTGGTTTGCGTAATAACGCAGGAAGTCGACTGCTTCACGCAGCTCAGCAACTCCGTCGGAGATTGTTTTACCCGACTCTCTACAGAGTAGCGAGAACAACTCACCCGAGTTGCTTTCAAGAAGATCAGCCGCAGTAAGCAAGATCGACGCTCGCTCCTCTGCTGTACTCTCAAACCAAGGCTCTGCCGACACGAGAGCTGATTCCAACTCATCTCGACTTGCCAAGACAACTTCACCAACCGTGTCGTCATGATCGGATGGGTTGAGAATCAGCTGAGGCTTGTGGTCACTGAGATTCGCCTCTACCGGATTACAAAGTAGTGAGCCGACCTTCCAGACTTTGTCGTCAAACCCTAGGCGGCTTTGATTAATGCTGGCAATATCTTTCGGGTTATGCGCATCCCATCCTTTTGAGCCAGCTCGGGAAAAGCCAAAAAGTTCGGGTGGCAAAGGGAGTTTGGCCGGCCGCTTCACAGCGTTGGCATCAAGTATTTCAAAAGGATCGACAGCGACGGCTAAAGAAGGAAGCTTCTTATCGTTGATCTGATTGACGAACGACGAATTAGCACCATTTTCCAAAAGCCTGCGTACCAAATACGCCAGCAAATCTTTGTGTGGACCCACTGGGGCATATATGCGACACGGCGCATCAGTATCTTCGATTAGATGGTTGTGCAGCTTCTCGCCCATGCCATGCAGCCGCTGAAATTCAAAGCGACGACCTTCAGCTAGCTCAAGTATGGTCGCTGCAGTTTGGGCGTTGTGAGTCGCAAATTGTGGATAGATCCGGTCACTGTATTCAAGTAATTTCTTTGCACAGCACACATAGGAAATGTCTGTTGCCGCTTTAGAAGTGAATACGGGGTAATCCTCTGCACCAATTACTTGCGAGATCTTAATCTCGGCGTCCCAGTAAGCACCTTTAACGAGCCTGACTGAGACTTTGCGGTCTAGCTCGGTAGCCAGTGCATTGAGCCACTCAATCACAGGCACTGCACGCTTACCGTATGCCTGTATCACAATTCCAAAGCCATCCCAGCCAGCCAGTGACTCGTCGCGAAGAGTCATCTCGTAGACATCAAGCAGCGGCTCAAGTCGGTCGGCTTCTTCCGCATCGACAGTCAAGGGAATGCCACCTTTCTTAGCGAGTCGGCAGAGGGATTTAAGCCGCGGTACTAATTCTGACTCTAGCCGATCGGCTTGGGAATATTCAAAGCGAGGATGAATAGCCGACAGCTTGACTGAGATTCCAGGGCGGCCTAATACCGATTTCTGAGGCTCGCTTGTACTGATCTCTTGAATTGCCTTGGCGTAGGACTCTAAATACGCATCGGCTCCTGCCTCTGTCAGCGCAGCTTCGCCCAGCATGTCGAAAGAATACAGATAGCCCTTGTCTAGTTCAGGCTGGGCAAACTTCATCGCCTCTTGAATCGTTTGTCCTAATACGAACTGGTTGCCCATCTCCTTCATTGCTTGGCGGACTGCCATACGCACTACTGGCTCACCGACTCGCTTCATGGTTCTATGCAGTAACCCGGAAACACTCGAACTATTGTCGTCATCCAGCACCTTGCCGGTGAGCAACAAGCCGAACGTGGCGGCGTTTATGATTCCGAACTCAGATTTTCCGAGATGGTCAGCCCAGTCGAATGGGGTGATTTTATCGTTAATCAGGACGTCGAGCGTGCCCGAATCGGGAACTCGCAGCATCGACTCAGCCAGACACATCAGGGCGATTCCCTCATTGGTGGAAAGGCCGTATTCACTTAGAAACTGATCCATCATTCCGGGTGTTCCCGAATGACGAATATAGTCAATTAGTTTGACCGCACGGTCGCTAATATTTTGACGCTGCTGAGGCGATATCGCTATGGGGGAATTGAGTTGTTCCAGCACCCACGATTCGTCTGCAATTAAATATTCCTGAATACTTTCTCTTAAGGGTTTGAGGCTTGATGAATTCATATTTGGACAGCTTGCGTTTGTTTATGTGACTTTCGCTAGGGGCTGCTTGTGGGGC
>JBLHFB010000064.1:0-8426 GCA_047614865.1 Gammaproteobacteria bacterium
GTCTGGGTGAGCAACGCCTTCGGAGACGATAATCGCGCAGTAGCCGAATTCCTTAACGCAGCTATCTACTTTTGCCAAGAAGGCTTCTTCGTCAAAAGCGCGCTCTGGGAATAGAATAATGTGAGGCGCATCGCCATGTTTTTCTGCGGCTAGCCCGCCAGCGCCTGCAATCCAGCCAGCGTGACGGCCCATCACTTCCATGACAAATACTTTCGTTGATGTTTTCGACATAGACGCAACGTCGAATCCCGCTTCACGAATAGAAACAGCTACGTATTTTGCAACAGAGCCAAAACCTGGGCAGTTGTCTGTAATAGGCAGGTCGTTGTCTACTGTCTTGGGAACGTGGATAGCCTGAATCGGATGGCCCATCGCTTCGCCGAGTTGGCTCACTTTTAAGCAGGTGTCTGCTGAGTCGCCGCCGCCGTTATAAAAGAAATAACCGATATTGTGGGCTTTGAAAATTTCAATTAGGCGTTCGTATTCGGCACGATTAGCTTCAACGCTCTTGAGCTTGTAGCGGCATGAGCCAAACGCACCAGACGGTGTGTGGCGTAACGCGGCAATTGCTTCGTCGCTTTCGTGGGTTGTATCAATCAACTCCTCGGTGAGCGCGCCAATAATTCCGTTCTTACCCGCGTAAACCTTACCGATTAGGTCGCTTTGGCGAATGGTTTGAATAACGCCACAGGCGCTTGCATTAATTACGGCGGTGACACCGCCAGATTGTGCGTAGAAGGCGTTCTTGAGCGTCATAGAGGGGAGGTATTCGGCTGGATATAAAAGTGGCAGGCATTATACAGATGTAATGCTTGACGCTGTTAAGAAGCTACCGGCAATTGACTCGCGGCCAATCCACACGTACGCTGCGCGGCTTTAGGGTGGTCTATTTACTGCCCACAGAATCCATTCACGAGATCCTCCATAATGAAAATTGTCATGCTAGGTTCACCCGGTTCCGGAAAGGGAACTCAAGCCAAGTTACTTGTTGAGAAGCTTGGTATTCCGCAGGTATCTACTGGCGATTTGCTGCGTGCCGAAGTGGCTTCTGGTTCTGACTTAGGCGCTCAACTTAAGGCGACTATGGCTGCTGGCGAGCTGGTAACCGACGATGTGGTTTTGACCATGTTGAAGGCGCGTTTGGCGGCTGACGACTGCGCAAACGGCTACATTCTCGACGGTTTTCCACGCAATGTTGCGCAAGCCCAAACACTGCGCACAATGCTATTAGAAATTGGCCAGCCTGTTGATCGGGCAATTTTGATTCAAGTCGATGAAGAAGAAATCCTACGTCGCATCTTGTCCCGAGCCGAAGGCCGTGCAGACGACAATGAAGAAACAGTCCGTCATCGCATGAGTGTTTACCATAGTCAAACTGCGCCGGTTATCGATTTCTATCGCAAGCTGGATGTCTTAAGAGAAATTGAAGGCGTTGGTAGCGTTGACGATATCTTTGCTGGAGTATTTGCCGCTTTAGCCTAGGCTTATATTTGCAACGCTATGCGTAAAAAAGGCCGCTAACTGATGTTAGCGGCCTTTTTTTATTTCCAGAACGGCAAGTCGTTGGTTTGGGAATTTATATACTCGGAGATATCGTCAGTGCTCCCTCAGAAATAATTACCACTAGCTTGCCGTCGATGATGTCGAGCAGTTCTTGCCCGACTGCCTTCAAACGCCAGCCAGCCAAAATCGGCAGATCAAGCTTGCCGCGTGCCAGTGAGGCAATTTGTTTCTTACTGCCAACGGTTTCGGGGCTGAGATTTTGTTCGACGCTCCGCATTCTGAGTACAGCGAAAAGCAAGTCTACCATCCCCTCTTCAGATGGGCTCAGCGGTTTCGGGCGTTTCTCTTCGATGGTTTCCATCGGGTTTTCAATTCCGCGGTTCACGCAAGCGACGATCTCTTCACCAGAGTGGCGCACTAAACCGTCATTGATACCCTGCATCCGCTTTAGCTCGCCAATCAAAGTGGGTTTTCGCTTGGCGAGATCACGAATAAGCTCGTCCTTAATAATCCAGTTCCTGGGTTTATTGCGTTCTATCGCACGCAGTTCGCGCCACGTAGCGAGCTCACGAACAATCCCCATTTCCTTGGGGCGAATTCGGCCTAGGCCTTTTACTTTCCCCCAAGCGTCTTCTGGCTCAACGCGGTACTTCGCTGGGTTTTCAATCGCCGCGAATTCTTGTTCTAGCCAGTCGCTTCTGCCTTCTTTGTTCATTTGTTCGCGCAATGCTAGATAGGCGTCGCGCAGCCAGGTCACGTCAGCCACAGCGTAGTCCAGCTCGTCTTGGGCAAGCGGGCGGCGTGCCCAGTCGGTGCGCGAGTGGCCTTTGTCGAGGTCGATATCCAATAGGTCTTTGATCAATGTGCCGTAGCCCACTTGGTGGCTAAAGCCGCAAACTGAGGCTGCCACTTGGGTATCAAAAACTGGGGACGGCACTTTGCCGGTTAGCATTTCAATAATTTGAAAGTCTTGGTCGGCAGCGTGGAAGACTTTGACCATACTTTGGTCAAAAAATAGCTCAAATAGCGGCTCCAGCTGCGGCACGCCCTCAACCTCTAAGGCAACGGTGTCAATCACCCCAACATGCTCTAGATTGGCGAGTTGAACTAGGCAAAGCCTGGCTGAATAGGTGTCATTCCTCAGGAACTCCGTATCCACGGTTATCCATTCTGAGCCGCTCAACAAAGAGCAGAAATGCGCGAGTTTTTCTGGGGTATCTAAGTACTGATAATTCATTCTGTGACAACTACTGGGTGAACATCCATTATCCTTCCATCCTTCTCTGATTACTAACCTACTGCCACGTGTTTCCCATCTTTGTTTACCTATTTAGCTTGTTTAACTCGGTTGTAAGCTTCCGTGCTGGGCCCTCTGCCATGCCGGTCAGCCAGCCGCTATTACTGATAAGCGGTGCTGTCTATATTGCGCTCGGGTTTGCAACTGCGCAGGTTTTGGGTAAAGCGCCCAGCACAGCAGTTTTAGCGGCCTTTGTGGATTGCCTTTTCTATATCTCGTGGTTTGGCGGGATAGTGAGTGCTTTCGGCAACAAAGAACGAATTCTGCAGACGTTGCTTTGTGTATTGCTGATTGGCTGGCTAGCCGGTGGCTTTGGACTAGCGCTGGCTTGGCCTATTGCAAACTCTACTCCAGAAACGGTATCCGGCACGGTGCTGATCCTTGGCTTGCTGTCGATCGTGTGGGTTATTACCCTGCTTGGACGTTGCTTAGCAGAAGCCATCGAGAAACCCACTTCTTTTGGCGTCGGCCTGACGATTGCCTACCTAGTGACCAATGACCTTCTTTTAAGAGTTTTCGCATGAACGTACATGTTTTAGGTATCTGCGGCACCTTTATGGGTGGAGTTGCTGCGCTGGCTCGCGAGGCGGGTCACCAAGTTAGCGGCTGTGACGCGGGTGTATATCCACCAATGAGCACCCAGCTAGAGAGTCTGGGAATTACCCTTCAAGAAGGCTATAGCGTTGAGAATGCCGGTTTAGAAGCCGACGCTATTGTTATTGGCAACGTTACCTCTCGTGGTAACCCTGCAGTTGAAGCGGTGTTGGACGCAGGCGCACCGTATATTTCTGGTCCGCAGTGGCTTGCCGAAAATGTTTTGCGAGGTCGTCATGTACTTGCGGTGGCCGGCACTCATGGGAAGACCAGTACCAGCACCATGCTGGCTTGGATTCTGGATTTTTCAGGCCTAGAACCCGGCTTTCTAATCGGCGGAGTTCCCCAGAACTTCGGTGTGTCCGCGCGACTGGGTAAAGGCGCACCGTTTGTTGTCGAAGCCGACGAATACGACACCGCATTTTTCGACAAGCGTTCAAAGTTCGTACACTACCGTCCAAAGACGGTGATTCTGAACAACTTGGAATACGACCACGCCGACATTTTTCCCGATCTTGCCGCTATCCAGTGGCAGTTCCACGTTTTATTGCGAACCGTGCCGTCAAATGGCCGAGTGGTAAGCAATGCAAACGACGGCAATCTCGACGATACCTTGGCGCAGGGCTGTTGGAGCGAGGTGCAGTCATTTGCCGCGAACAATTCGCAGGCCGATTGGCAGGCGAACTTAGTCAAAGCCGATGGCAGCGAATTCGAAGTCATCCGGTTGGGTAAATCTCAAGGCGTGGTGCGCTGGGAGATGATGGGCGACCACAGTGTCAACAATGCACTGGCCGCCATTGCGGCAGCCGAACATGCTGGCGTTGAAGTCCATACCGCGATTGCGGCATTGGCTGAATTCAAAGGCATTAAGCGCAGAATGGAGTTGGTTGGCACTAAAGCGGGACGAACGGTTTATGATGACTTTGCCCATCATCCAACCGCCTACGCGACAACTGTGAACGGACTTAGAGCGAAAATTGGCAATCAGCGCTTAGTGGCGATTGTCGAACCGCGCTCAAACAGCATGAAGCTTGGCGTTCATCGCGAAGGTTTTGCCGAAGGCTTGCAGCCTGCCGACCGGGTGTTTGCGCTACGGCCTGCGGACTTGAGCTGGTCGCTAGACGAAACCTTGGCACCGCTTGGCGACAAACTGACGATATGCGATAGCGTTGACGAGTTGGTGCAACTAATCGCCGCGGATTGCCAATCTGGCGACCACTTGTTAGTGATGAGTAATGGCGGCTTTGGTGGGATTCACCAGAAGCTGTTAAATGCCGTGCAAGGCTAGTTGCGTGAAGTTCACGCAAATTACCGCTACTGTGTAAGCCGATTCGAAGGGCGAGAATTAACAATGCAATATTTGCTTGGCGCGGTGCTATTGGTCTGCGGACTAATTGGTGGTTTGATTTATATCAATAGTGATTTGCCTGAAAGCGAAGGGCAAACCGTTGACGGCGAGCTAGTATCTAGCTATCAGCAACTGCCTGAAATCGACTTGCCGGATTATGCCAATGTGGTTGCCGACGAGGCTCGGCGCGCTGAGCTGGAAAACGAAGCCGCTGCATTTTTAGACGGTCTGGCCCACAGCGATCGAAGTAGTGATTCCAGTAATTCAAATGCGATTTCCCCTAGAGAGTTCTCTTTTGTAGACTCAGTGGATGCGCTCTTGGTAAAAGGCCAAGACCACGTTCAGGTAGAAAACCATAGTGTGCCGCTAGCCGAGATAATGCGCAGCGCGGGTAAGCCAATCGATCGCGGTAGCTACTATTTCATGCATAAAGTAACCGAGAGCGATGCGCAGGGAATTTGGGGTGTTATCCAAGCTGACTTAATGCGGCGTTTCGCCGACGGCGTTGCGATTAGTCGCGGAGAAGACAGCCAGCAATACCATATTCTGATTCCGAAAAATGCCGATGAAAAACTTGATAACGGCCAATCATCGTTCCTCGGAAAGGTGCTTTATCACAAGAGCCAGCGATCAGTTATTTACAACACTTGGGCGGGCGAACGCCGCTTTGGTCTCGATGACATATTGCCTGAACAAGATGTGGTGATAATTGACTTTACTCGCGAAGAACTGGTTGGTATATATCAATACTTTGTGACTCAGGCTCAATAGCCTATACCCCACTAATATTAAGTGCGCCGAGAGCGCCAACGACAAAATGGAGACAACCATGTCGAGCACTATGATGGATCGTCCACTGCTTATTTCGAGCATGATGGAATTCGGTGTACACGATCATCCCAACGCAGAAATTGTTACTCGACGCGTTGAAGATGGAAAAATTGTTCGTCACACCCAGCTAGAGGCTTCTCGGCGTGCAGCTCAAGTGGCGCATGCATTAGACAAGCTCGGCATTAAATTTGGTGACCGTGTAGCAACGTTGGCATGGAACACGCACCGGCACTATGAAATTTACTTTGGGGTTTGCGGTATCGGTGCGGTTTGCCACACCATTAACCCGCGTCTATTTCCCGAGCAGGTCGACTACATCGTTAATCACGCAGAAGACCGTGTTCTGTTTGTTGACCTAACTTTTGTGCCGCTCGTTGAAGCGATCGCGGACAAGCTAGGAGTGCTAGAAAAGATCGTTATTCTGGCCGATAAAGCGTCGATGCCTGAAACCACACTGCCGAACGTTGTTTGCTACGAAGAGTTGATCGCTGGCGAAGGCGCCAGCTACGACTGGCCAGAATTCGATGAAAATTCCGGGGCCTCACTTTGCTATACCTCGGGCACCACCGGCAATCCAAAAGGGGTGATGTACACCCATCGTTCGACCGTACTCCACGCCGGATTCTCGCTGCATAAACAATGCTTTGATATGAGCCGCGACACCGTGGTGTTGCCAGTCGTACCAATGTTCCACGTCAACTGCTGGGGCATCCCATTCTCGGTTGCAGTAACCGGTGCCAAACTGGTTTTCCCCGGCGCCGGTATGGACGGAGCAAGCCTCTGGGAAATGATTGATCAAGAAAAGCCTGACTTATTGGCTGGCGTGCCAACCGTGTGGCTTGGTTTGCTAAACCATCTTGATAGTGTTGGCGCGACTATGGACTCGGTTAAAAATGTCGTGGTTGGCGGTTCCGCAGCACCGATTTCAATGATTCGCGCCTTCGACGAAAAGCATGGAGCCTTCCTTGTACATGCTTGGGGAATGACAGAGATGTCGCCAATCGGTAGCGCCAATGTCGCCACCGCCGAAATCCTCGCGCTGCCTGCTGAAGAGCGTTACAAAATTCAATCAAGCCAAGGTCGTCCGCCATACGGCGTAGACCTGAAAATTGTCGATGACGAAGGGAGTGCGCTGCCTCGTGACGGCAAAGCCTTTGGCCGCCTACTAGTGCGTGGTCCATGGATCATTCAGCGCTACTACAAAGCAGATGCCGACGCGGTTGAAGCTGATGGCTGGTTTGATACCGGTGACGTGGCAACAATTGATCCACAGAACTACATGCGAATTGTTGATCGCAGCAAAGACGTGATTAAATCGGGTGGTGAGTGGATTAGCTCCATCGACTTAGAAAATATTGCGGTTGGACATCCAGCTGTTTTGGAAGCCTGCGTAATTGGTGTTCCAGAGGAGAAATGGCAGGAACGTCCGCTGCTACTCGCTGTGCTCCATGAAGGCCAAGCTGCGACTAAGCAAGAGATTCTCGATTTCTTAGAGCCGCAGATCGCTAAGTTTTGGACGCCGGATGACGTAATTTTCCGGACTGATCTGCCTCATGGTGCAACCGGCAAGCTGCTTAAAGTGCCTTTGCGTGAAGAGTATCAAGATCATTTAATGAAGTAGCTTTAGATTTGTCAGCCAATAAAAACGCCCTTAACTAAGGGCGTTTTTTTGTTTCCGCAGGTAAGGGCTAGAACGAGTTTTACACCTATACCCATAGCCTGTTGAAGCCCACTTTCTATACAGGAGGGACGAGGCCGAACGCTATAAAGAAGGCCGCATATCCATCGGCGTTTCATAAAGTCGCTGCTCACCACTTATTGGGCAAACAAACTTAAGTAGCACCGAGCATAGCTGAAGGTCTGGGCCTTCCTCGCCGCCAAACATCCGGTCGCCGACAATTGGGAAGCCATTTTCTGACAAATGCAGACGCACTTGGTGTTTCCGTCCGGTTTCAATTTCTGCATCCAACAAGCTATAGCTGTCGGATCGTCCTACAACAGTGACATGGCTGGTGGCGTGCTTATAGTCGACTGGGTCAGTAATCGTGGTTCGGCTATTGAGTTCGCCGAATTTCCCATTCACAACTGCCCAGTAGTGCTTTTCTACTTTGCGGTCGCGGAACAATTCCGAGAGCAGGCTGGCGGCCTGCTTGGTATGGGCTAAGAGGATCAAGCCTGAGGTATGGCGGTCTAGGCGGTGAACGATTTTCGCTGAACGCTCAGGTTTTAGGTTTTGTTCCGCGTAACGCCCTACGGTATGATGGTCGCCCCACTTGGTCCCCTGGGTATACATCCCACAAGACTTGTACCAAACACTGTAATCACCTTCGTCCGCAATCAGCGTGGGTGCTGGCGGTACCGAGTCGATGGTGTCGGCATCGTAATACATATGAATCTCGTCGCCGGTTTGTAGCGACGCTTTCGCTCGGCGCAGCCTACGGGTGTTCTGCTGGCGCGTAATCCAAACCGCTCCGCATTGCATAACCTGTTTGATTCGGCCCTTAGACAACTCGCACTGTTGTGAGATCAATTCAACCGGCAGGTCTCCATCTGTGGTGACCGGTATATGCAGTTCGATATCGCAGGCCATTAGGCGAAGAAGTCCTCGATCAACCGGGCTACTTGTTCAGGCTGTTCTAAATGGAGCATATGTCCGGAGCCACTAAGGAGGATTTCTTTGTCGGGGCGGTATTCTTCCCCCGCCTCACGCAAGGCAAACAAAAACTTACTAAACATCGTGCCTTCGGCAGATACCCATAGAGTCTTTGCGGTGGTTTTTTGCCAAATATGTAATGCGTCTTCGCGGTGGTAGGGAACCGGGTTGGGGGATTTATGCCGAGGATCAGCTCGCAG
>JBLHFB010000065.1:0-8416 GCA_047614865.1 Gammaproteobacteria bacterium
AAATGTCTTTGTCGCCGTGCTTTTGAACTAGGGCGCGTGCGTTACCGGGGTTGGTTTCCATGTGCAGTACGCGGTTGGCGTGTGCATAAAGAACTGAATCATTGCGGACCTTTTCGAAAGACGGCAAACGGATTACCGTTCTGTCGCGATCTTTCTTGATATGCGGCATAAAACGAACGACTTTGCCTTCAACCTTGTCGCTCTTGTGCTCAACCATGTCGGGCAGAGCGGCATTGCGCTGCTCGATCTCGCACTCGGTAAGCTCTGCGGTATTGATGTAAGGGTTTACGATCCGGTCAACTTTTCCTGGGCGATCGATACGAGAGCTATCTAATTCGAAAAACCCGTCTGGCGTGTCTTTGCGAATAAACGCAGTACCACGGATGTCGGTCATATCGGATATCTTATCGCCACGCGCAATGCGGTGAGCGACTTCTACAATTGGCCGCTCGGCGTTGCCGTAGAGCAAAATGTCGGCAGTAGCATCCATTAGGATCGAGCGGCGGACCTTGTCCTGCCAGTAATCGTAATGGCCAATTCGGCGCAATGAGGCTTCAATCCCGCCCATAACAACCGGCACGTCGGGCCACGCTTCTTTACAGCGCTGGCTATAGACCAGGCTGGCGCGGTCTGGCCGCTTGCCCGAGACATTGCCCGGCGTGTAAGCATCGTCAGAACGCGGTTTGCGATCAGCGGTGTAGCGATTAATCATCGAATCCATATTTCCAGCCGTTACGCCGAAAAACAGATTGGGCTTGCCCAACGCCATGAAGGGTTCTTTTGACTGCCAATCGGGCTGGTCAATAATCCCAACGCGGAAACCTTGGTTTTCAAGCAGCCGACCAATGATCGCCATGCCAAACGAGGGCTGATCAACGTAAGCGTCACCAGTCACCATCACCACGTCACAACTATCCCATCCTAGGGCATCCATTTCCTCGCGAGAAGTGGGCAGGAACTCGGCTTCGCCATAGCATTCAGCCCAATATTTTGGGTACTCGAATAGACGACGATCGGGAGTGTTGGGTAGCTTGATACTGGGGGCAGCCATTAGGCGGTACTTCTGCAAAGATAATCGCGTATTTTAACGGATTAGTGCCGCCTATATTGGCTCACCACTGTTAACTCCGACCACAGAAATGATTCTGTGACGGACGGCCTGATAAAAATGACGCTCAGCACCGACCTAAGTACTTGTTTCTTGATATATTCAACACTGTTTGCAAATGCAATTAGATGAAAATGCCACGTCGCCGAATGAAAAAGCTTTTCACTACCTTGGTCGCCTTTGTCGCTGTTGCTGGTATTGAACCCGCATGGTCGGCAAGTGACGGACCACTTTTCTCTGTTCAGAGCTTGGGAAATGGGGTTCATGTGGTGTTTGGAGACGGCGGTAACGTGTCTGTCGCTGAGGTAGGCGATTCACTGCTAGTGGTAGACAGTAAAATCGACACTGACAGCGAAGCGCTTAAGCGGCAAATAAAAGCCATTTCAAGCAACCCGATTAGCATCATTACTAACACTCATTGGCATTACGACCACGTGGGCGGAAACGAGGCTTTGGGTGGCGGCGTCATTCCCATTTTGGCGCATGACAAAGTCCGTGAACGGATGGCCAAGGGACAGCGCTGCGGATGTCAGACGAAAACACCATCATTATTCCCGGCCACGGCTGGGTTACCAACCAGGGCGGGCTTAAAGCATACAAAGATATGGTTCGCTCAATCAGCACCCAAATTGGCTCGATGATTCGTCAACGAAAGACCATACAACAAGTTATTGATTCCAAACCCACCCAGGAATTTGACGCTTCGTTTCAAGGTGCTGTCATCGATGCAGACACCTTCACATCGATCGTTTACAAAAGCCTAATCGGCCGTCGCCGATAACCGCTACACTCCGCGCCAAACGCCAACTACTAATAATTCTAATTAAGTGAGCTCTGACTTGGTCGATTCCTCTCTGGCGCCACGACGCCCTGTGCAAATCGCGACATGGCTGGGCGTCATCTTCCTCATCTATGTTGTTTTGTTAGCGGTTTCAATGATTGGCAGCGGTTTTAAGCTCGCCACTGAAGGTGAAGCAAGGGCGCTCTTTGAGCTAGCATCCAACCCGCTCTCGGGATTGCTTATCGGATTGCTGGCTACCGCTCTCTTGCAATCGTCCAGCACCGTCACCTCAATTATTGTCGGCCTAGTTGCCGGCGGGCTGCCAGTACATTTAGCCGTACCCATGGTTATGGGGGCCAATATCGGTACAACCATCACCAATACGCTGGTGAGTTTAGGCCACGTTTCCAATAAGACTGAATTTCGCCGAGCCTTCGCTGCCGCCACTGTTCACGATTTTTTTAACTTGTTTTGTGTAGTGGTATTCCTGCCAATTGAAATTTTGTTCTCGCCACTGGAAAAAGCCGCAAGCTGGTGTGCAAACTGGTTGGTTGGCGGCGATTCGCTCAGCCTAGGAAGCTTCAACTTTATTAAGCCGCTGACCAAGCCAGTGGTAAAGCTGATCGCCGAACCTTTCGCTGGCTTCTCTGCCACCTTGGGCGGTGCCTTTCTAATAGTTATCGGGATTGGACTCATCGTTCTGGCAATCACTTTACTAAGCCGATTACTGAAACGTGTATTGGTTGGGCGCGCTGAACGTATCTTGTATAACGCGATTGGCCGCGGACCTATAGCGGGAATTGCCACCGGCTCAGTAGTGACTGTTTTGGTTCAGTCTTCGTCCACCACTACATCACTCATCGTGCCGCTGGCGGGCACTGGAATTCTCTCAGTACGCGACATTTTTCCGTTTACCTTGGGCGCCAATATCGGCACCACAGTAACCGCCTTGCTAGCCGCCACTGCAGTGTCCGGTGACAACGCTGTTTTTGCTTTACAAATAGCGCTTGTTCACCTATTTTTCAATATCGGCGGCGTCCTACTGATATACAGCACCAAGTTCACCAGAGAACTTCCGCCGCGTTGCGCTATTGCCTTGTCTAAGCAAGCGACTCGCCACCCGTTTTGGGTGGCAGCCTATGTTCTAGTCATTTTCTTCGCGCTCCCAGCCGGCCTCCTGTTTCTTACAACGTAAGCCTAGTAACTACTCTGCAAGAGCAACCTCGGCCGCCTGTAGCAACGGCATGTTTACGGTTCCTGATGGTTACCGGAACAAACGTAGGCGGTTGTGTATTGTCGGCGCCAGTGGCAAGAAACTGCTCTTGGCGACCGTAAAAAAGCACCCCTAACTGCTCACCGCTTGCCAAACGCTCGCCAACCCCGGCCAGCTCTACGCTGTGCGGCCCGGCGTTTCTAATAGGCATTATTTGGTTGTCGATGAGCTGCCATTGGCCATCGCGATTCACTCCAAGGCCTGCAAATATAACGATCCGATTCGGACCACCCTCAACGGCGGTAGGCGCATGTCTCGTTTCTACTTAATATATTTAGTAATGTAACCAACATGACCACGCCCGAACAATCATTCACTTAGCCGCATCAGACGCACATTGGAGTGTTTACTCGATCCAAGCAACCTAACTTTAGCGTCTAGGATTACAATAGCGTCAGTCGCCAGCATTCTGCTTTTATCTTGAGAAAAGACGAATGTTGAATTCAAACCTCCTAAGTTGCTGTTGACCTGTGATTTACTTCTTTCTTTTTGTCACTGCTATCGCGCTTGCTTACCTACTGGGTCCGCGAACCAAAGTTGATATCAGAGTGCGAGAACCGCAGCTACCAACCGGCCAGCTTGCCGAACTGGAGGCTTGGATAGCCCGAGAGGAGGCTTCTTCTGGCGAGGTGATCGAGGGCACTGAAGCAACCATCCGTTGGCACGCTGGAAAACAGAAAACTGACTATGTTGTTCTGTACCTACATGGCTTCTCTGCCAGCCGCCAAGAATTAAGCCCAGTTCCGGAAAGCATTGCCGACGCATTCGGAGCCAACAGCTACTTTGCAAGGTTCGCGGGGCATGGCTGCGGCCCAGAAGGTCAGGCAAATGCGACCGTTAACCAATGGCTAAATGACAGCCTTGAGTCGCTCCGCATTGCAGAACAGCTAGGCGAAAAAATCATATTGTTGGGTTCATCTACCGGCGCAGCGTTTGCCACTTGGTTGATATTTAACTATCCGGAAAAGTTTGCCGCAGACGTTCTGTTCTCGCCAAACTTTAGAGTAGCTCAGCCGGGAGCAGAATGGCTGGTGCGGCCTTGGGGAAAACAAATCCTCCACGCCAAATTCGGAAGATTGCGAATTCGTCCATCCGACAGTAGCGAGGATAAAAATCGACAAAAGCTATGGACAGGAACCTACCCAACCCGAAGCTTGCTACCTATGATCGCGGCCACGCGGTTAGCCCGCGAACTCGATCACAGCAAAATCACCTGCCCCAGCATGCTGGTCTGGTCACCGCTAGACCAAGTAATACATACTGACACCACGCGCGAGGTCTTTGATTCCTTCGGCTCAAGCGAACGTGACGAGCTAGTGTTAGTAACTCAGCACGACCCGCGCCAACATGTACTCACCGGCGACATCATGGCACCGGGAAACACTCAACTCACAATCGAGCGGGTAGTTGGTTTTTTGAAATCGGTGCTCAACTAGTACCGGCAGATTACACTGCGGCCGGCACTTAATATCACGTAAGACTTACAAGGGTTCATTCTAGATGAGCTGTGGGAAATGACGATAGAAGCGCCAATCGGCAAGCTTTTGATACTTGCTGCACTCTTAACAGCAACCCTTTCCGCGTGCGGAGACAGGCCATATTCTGCCAACTCGCGTTTGCCGGTGGCGGTTTCCGATAGTCAACAAGTTATGACTCTCGACAATCGTTCGCTCAGCGAAGCCAGCGGACTAACACGCAGCAGCAAACGTGGCGATCTTGTCTGGATGCACAATGACAGCGGCGACACCGCTCGGCTATTTGCAGTGGGAACAAACGGACAGCATTTGGGCGTGCTGACCATCAACGGCGGCGAATCAGCAATCGACTGGGAAGACATTGCCAGTTTTTCACAAAACGGTAAGGACTACCTTTTAATCGCCGATGTCGGCGACAACAACGCCCTCCGACCAAGCATCACGCTTTATATTATCGAGGAACCAGACACTCTAGCGCTGGACATTCCATTTTCAATAAGTGTAAAACCAGCTTGGCGGATTAACGCCACTTATCCTGATGGCGCGCGAGACTGTGAAGCGGTAGCGGTGGATCAAATCCGCGAGGAAATCATCCTACTGAGTAAACGGGACAGGCCACCGCGGTTGTACTCACTGCCGCTGTCTAAATCGTCGGGCCTAGTGACCGCATCCTTTGTAGGCGCTGTCAGCTCCATTCCGGCGCCAACCGCGAACGATCTTGGCGAGCCCTACGGAAAGAATCGCAACCGGCCAACCGGGCTGGATATCTCCCCTGATGGCAGCCGCATAGGCGTGCTGACTTATAAAGACAGCTACTTGTTTACAAAGGAAGGCAACGCGAGCTGGCTAGACACATTAAACAGCCACCCTAAAATAATCGACATTCCGCAGCTTAAACAGGCCGAAGCGGGTGGTTTTAGCATTACTGGAAACAGCTGGATTGTAGGCTCTGAAAAGTTGCCAGCGGTGTTAGTTAAGACAAACTTGCAAAACCCACTTACACTCCTTAGAGATTGAAATAGGATAGTTTTTTGCCCAGCAACAACCCAAATTTGCCGAACGACTTGTATGTCGGCGGAGTCCCTGGATACGAAAATGTGCCGGCGGACCAGCAGCCAGTTTTCCGCCGCGGCAGGCCAGAAGACGCGCAAGAAGCGGCGGCATTGGTTTATGCGGCTGGCCCAGAAGAGTTTCGCTTTGTACTCTCCATATCTCATCACCAACAAGCTTTGGAGTTCCTCGAGTGGGTATGGGCCGAAGGCGGACAATTTGGCTACGATGACCACCTCTGTATCGACGTAGGTGGAAAAGTCGTTGCTGTCGGCACTGCGCGCACGGCGGCAAGCACTCGAAAATTATTTTTCAAAAGCATGCGGCAAATTTTCAGCTTCTACACTTTTCCTGCCGCGCTTAAAGTGAGCTGGAACGGGCTACGAACTGAATCCAACGTTCCGCCTGCACAACCCGGCCAGCGCTATATTGCCGATATTGCGGTGTCTCCCAAGTTCCGCGGGCAAGGTCTCGCGCAGGCACTGGTTTCTCGGCTAATGACGTTTTTCCCAGACGAGAACCTAACCTCAACGCTGCATGTAAACGTCGAGAACGGCAACGCACGGCGACTTTACGAAAGGCTAGGCTTTGAAGAAGCCGAACTCTGCACTTCTACACTGCGGAGTAATTTTGGCCATATTGGTGGCCATTGGAAGATGGAAGTAAAGCTTTAGCTCTGCTACACACTCTGGCTTGCAAGACCCAGCAAGCAGCACATCAATCGTTCTGGGCTGCTTACCAGCGGCACAATGTTAGCTTTGGCGATACGCACGCCAGACTTTGTACTTGCTGGTCTCGGCAATAAGCTGAGTTCGCCCCATACTTTTTTCCAACATAGGCTGATAGGCCAAATGGGCGTTAGCAACGATCCAGAGCTGACCACCAGCAACAAGGTGCTCTCGCGCCTCGGCAATCAATCGCTCTGCAGCTCGGTAGCTGGTGTCAACACCGCGGTGAAACGGCGGGTTGCTGACAATAAACTGATAACGCCCCGCTACATTCTGTGGCTTAGCGGGATATACATTTACCGCCTCTACTTCAGCCTTTAACCCGTTCGCCAGCAATGTTGCCTGCGTAGCGGCAAGTGCATGCGCATTACTATCGACAGCTTTCATTTCAAGCCCTTCGTTTTGTAACATCAACCAGCTAGCAATAATTCCGTCGCCGCAACCCACGTCTAAACCCTTACCGGTAAAACTAGGCAAGTTGTCCAGTAGCAGCTCGGTACCCGCATCCACCTTGTCATGCCCAAACACCCCGGGGAACGAACACAGTGTGAGCGACTGTCCCGCAATCTCGTGCTGTTTTTGAGTTGCCTGGTCTTTAAAGCTGGGGCGTTCTTGCTTAGCGCCTTTGGCAACAAAAATTGCACAATGGCGAGCTGAATCAAGCTTTTGGACAGAATCGAAATACTCGGCGAGTCGCTTGGCTGCCGGCTTGATTCCGCCCTTCAACTGCCCTACTAGCCATATTTCCTGATCCGGCAGCGCCTGATCAGCGAGGTTGGCAAAAATCACTTCTTGGCGCTCTCGCTCACGCGGGCAGAAGATGATGGCACGAGGGCAATCCGCGGTCAGTGTTGGAAAGCGCCCAAATTCAACTTTGTCGCTTTGTTGAGTCACAACCCAATCGTCGCTAAATAACGTGGCGTTGGGCAGGCTGGCAGCCAACTCGGTGTCTGGTGGTTGAATCAGCAAGCAAGGCGTTTGCTGAAGCACGTCTAGATGACGTTGAAGTACTGCGTTGGCGGGGTGGCTCATAAAGGGGTTACGTCGTTAAAGTAGCGGATTACGTTAAATTCAGAAATATCGCGGACTGGCTGCTGGCTATCGGGGAAATCAATCGCCACAAGGTGCTTAATCCCCCAGCGGGCGGCCGAGCGTAGAACAGGCAAACTGTCGTCAAAAAACACGGTGCGTTTGGGGTCAAATGAATGGTTTGCTTGCAGCGCATCCCAGAAAGCCTGTTCTTCTTTAGCATGCCCAAATTGATGCGAGGTATATAGCGCGTTGAAATACTGGGCTAGATTTAGCTTTTCTTGCTTAATCGCCAACACATCATCATGAGCATTCGTCACCATCACTACATCTTTACCAGCCTGCTGAGCCCACTGCAAAAATACTTCGCTGTGCGGCCGGTAAACAATTTTTTCGGCAGTTTCGCGTTTCATCGAGATGATATCCATCTCCACAAGCTCGCTCCAATGGGTTGTGCAATACCATTGCAAGGTGCCGGCGCGATCTTGGAAAAGTGGTTTTAGCTTCTCGATTGCTTGCTGGCTGCTTAGGCCATGTTTCAAGCCGTACTGAGCGGGTAAGTGGTGATTCCAAAAATGGTTATCGTAATGCAGGTCCAATAGCGTGCCATCCATATCCAGCAGCACGGTATCTATTTGGTCCCAATCTAAGCTCAGCATGAAATATGACAGCCAAAAAGGTGGTTGTTAAAGTGAAGAAAGGATAGCATTACCGGCGCTGAGACACTGTGGCCGTAAAGGCCTTAGTGAAAAATCAGTGATCACTCTTAATCTTTACTAGCGACAGCGGACTTTCAATGCCTGAACTAAATAGTTATCAAGAGCTGCTTCCAGCTTGTATCGACATTGCTCGTGAAGCTGGCGACAAGATCATGGAGATTTACAAAACTGATTTTGAGATCACCGACAAATCAGACAACTCTCCGCTAACCACGGCGGACTTAGCGGCCAATCAAGTGATTACCGACGGGCT
>JBLHFB010000066.1:0-8209 GCA_047614865.1 Gammaproteobacteria bacterium
GGGAATGAATTCCATGCGTACCGAATTAGAAGACTTATCGTTCAAGTACATCCATCCGATGCGTTACGCGGGCATCAAATCAGCGATGGAACGCACTCGGGAGTCACGCGAAGTAATCATCGGGATTGTTATTGAAGAACTGCAGAAAGCACTCGCTGAAGCGGGCATCGAGGCAACAGTAGAAGGCCGCAATAAACACCTTTACGGCGTCTACTCAAAACTACGTTCGAAAATATACCGTAAGGCGCGCGATGGCATCAGCCTACGGGAAGACATTCTTTCCCACGTTAACGACCTTTATGCTGTGCGTGTAATCGTTGACGACTCTCACGACTGCTACAAAGTATTAGGTATCGCTCACAACCGTTTTCGCCCGGTTATGGCGCGCTTCAAAGACTACATTGCGATCCCAAAATCAAATGGCTACCAGTCGCTTCACACTGGCTTCATCGGCCCGAACAGCAAACCGTTCGAACTTCAAATTCGCACTACCAATATGCACCGCCACGCCCAATCTGGGATTGCAGCGCATTGGGCTTACAAAACTGACAAGCAAGCATCAGCAGCGCAGCGCCGCGCGCACAAATGGCTGAACAATATGATCGAAATGCGTGAACGCTCTGAAGACTCGCTAGAGTTTCTTCAAGAAGCCAAGATCGATCTATTCCCACATGAAGTATATGTGTTTACCCCCAAGGGAAAAATCATCCGCTTGCCAAAAGGTGCCACCGCAGTCGACTTTGCCTACGCGATCCATACTCAAACCGGTTTCCGCTGCTACGGCGTGCGAATCGATGGCAAGCGCCGGCTGCTCAATTCACAGCTAGAGTCGGGTCAAACTGTGCAGATTCTTACCGATGAGAATGCCCATCCCGACCCGGCTTGGCTACAGTTTGTAACCACCGGCAGAGCACGCTCTCAAATACGGTCGTATACCAAGAAGCTTGCCTCGTCCGACGCTAACCGCCTCGGAAAAGGCCTTCTCGACAAGGCTTTAACAGTGCACTCACTGTCGCTTTCTGATTTCAGCGATGAACTGATTACTGAGGTACTAAGCGACATTCAAGTGCCGAGCGTTGCAGACTTGTACGTCGACATTGGCACCGGAAACCGCCTCGCCCCGCTTATTGCAAAGCGTTTGCTAGATAAATACAGCGTCGATCATCAAGCGCCTAAAAGTGCTTATCTCTCAAGTGCCTTCCGCAAAGCACTCGCAACACGCAAATCTCGCCGTCAGCCTCTACAAGTCAAAGGCACTGAAGGTATGGCGATAGGTATTGCCACTTGCTGCACGCCTATTCCAGGCGACCCAATTACAGGATTCCTTAGCGCAGGCAGCGGCTTGGTTATTCACCAAAGCAAATGCCGCGTGCTTGCTGGGCAAGCGGCTCAACCAGAGCGATGGATTGCAACCGAATGGGCAGACGACAATCCAACTCTCTACTCAACCAAGTTAATTATTCATTCGAGCAATCAACGCGGGATGCTCGGCGAGGTCGGTACTGCGGTCTCCAATGCTGAAGCCGACGTAGAAAACGTTGAGTTTGTTGACCGTGAAGGTAGTCGCTCAGTGATTTCACTAGAAGTCCTGATCCGCGACCGCGTTCACTTAGCGGAAGTAATGCGCGCAATAAAAAATGTATCCACGGTAAAATCCGTCACTAGAGCTAAAGGCTAATCCAAACATGGCAAAAGAAATCATTCATAGCGATAACGCGCCAGCAGCAATCGGCCCTTACTCGCAAGCAGTTAAGTCAGGAAGCACGGTTTATTTGGCGGGCCAAATTCCGCTCGACCCCAGCACCATGGAAGTTGTAGCCGGTGACATTTCTGCCCAGGCCGTGCAAGTTTTCAAAAACCTAACTGCAGTCTGTAACGCGGCGGGCGGCAATCTATCCGATGCTGTCAAACTCAACATCTTCTTAGCAGATTTGCAGGATTTCGCTGAAGTTAACGCCGTAATGGCAGACTTTCTTGCTGAGCCATATCCCGCACGCGCCTGTGTAGAAGTCTCTGCATTACCGCGCGGTGTACAAGTTGAAATCGACGGGATATTGGAAATCGAATAGCTCAACGCTTTTCCAGCCGCGCTTCCACAATGGAATTCATTGATACCAGGAATGTAGAAGAGTCCCCAGCGGCAACGTTGAAAGGGGTAGGGCCAGCGATTGCCCAAAAACTAGAAAAGCTAGGCATTCGCAATGTCTTTGATCTGCTTCTCCACCTACCGCTTAGATACGAAGACCGCACTCGAGTAATTCCTATCGGAGGCTTGCAGCCAGGCGACCAGGCGGTAGTAGAGGGCACCATCACGCTCACTGAAGTCGCCCAACGTCGCAAGCGTATGCTGCTTTGCCGGATACAAGACGGCAGCGGCTCGCTTACGCTACGATTTTTCCGCTTCAGTCGCGCCCAGCAAGAGGCGCTAAAACAAGGCCGAGTACTACGTTGCTTTGGCGAGGTTCGCCGAGGCGCGGTTACCTTGGAAATGATTCATCCGGAGTACAGTGACGTTGCGACTGGCTCCGCTGACAACTTAGATACTCATTTAACCCCGGTATATCCAGCAACCGACGGACTTACACAGCGCAAGTTACGCGACCTGATAAACACCGTGTTGAAGCAGCTCGATGTTAACCCCCAGCGTCTCGATGACCACCTTCCCGAAAGCTTTAGAACCACATTGCCCAATCTGCACGACACGCTATTTGCAGTTCACCGGCCTGCGCCGTCAGTCGACAGCGGAGACATCCGTAGTCACAGACTTCCAGCACAGCGGCGTTTAGCTTACGAAGAGCTGCTAGCTCACCATCTCAGCATGCGCGCGTTGCGGGCAAACATACAAGCAGTACCAGCACCCTCCTTGGCAGGCAAATCATTATTGCAGCAAAAGCTTCTAGAGCATCTGCCGTTTGCTCTCACCAATGCACAATCACGCGTTTGCGACGAAATTGTAACTGACCTCACACTAACCAAACCGATGATGCGTTTGCTCCAGGGCGATGTCGGTTCTGGTAAAACAGTGGTCGCCGCAATAGCCGCCTTGCAAGCGATCGACAACGGCTGGCAGGTGGCGTTAATGGCACCAACCGAGCTGCTTGCCGAACAGCACACTAGAAATTTCCACGAATGGTTCACGCCGCTCGGAATCGAGGTGGTGCAACTTAGCGGCAGGCGCGCTGGCAAAGCACGCGAAAGGGCGTTAGAAGTAGTGAAAACGGCACAAATGTCGGTTGGTACCCATGCCTTATTCCAAGACGACGTTGAGTTCGACAAGCTCGGGCTGGTTATCGTTGATGAGCAACACCGTTTCGGCGTTCATCAACGCCTTGCTCTGCGCGACAAAGGAAAGGTGACAGGTTTAGCACCGCACCAATTGATTATGACGGCTACGCCCATTCCGCGAACCTTGTCGATGACCGCATACGCAGATCTGGATTGCTCAGTAATCGACGAGCTGCCCCCAGGACGGCAGGAAATCACCACAGTTGTTATCGACAACGTCCGACGGCAACAAATCATAGAGCGTGTTCACGCGGCCTGTTTACGTGGGGAACAATGCTACTGGGTATGCACTCTGGTAGAAGAATCCGACGCACTCCAAGCCGAAGCCGCAGAAGCGACCGCAGAAATGCTTCAAGAAGCGTTGCCGGACCTAGCGGTTGGCTTGGTGCATGGCCGAATGAAGGGCGCCGAAAAACAACAGATCATGAGTGATTTCAAAGCGGGGAAACTCACGTTATTAGTTGCCACGACAGTCATTGAAGTGGGTGTGGATGTGCCAAACGCAACGTTAATGATCATTGAAAATGCAGAACGCCTCGGCCTCGCTCAGCTTCACCAGTTACGTGGCCGAGTGGGCCGTGGAAACAAACAGAGCGCCTGTGTACTTAGCTATAAAGCGCCGCTAGGCAAGGTCGCAAAACAACGTCTTTCGGTAATGCGTCAAACAAATGATGGCTTTCAAATTGCCGAAAAGGATTTGGAAATCCGCGGCCCCGGCGAATTAATGGGTACCAAGCAAACCGGCGTCGCGGAGTTTAAGATTGCTGATCTAGAACGTGATGCCCACCTTTTACCACTCGTTCAAATCGACGCCGAACGACTAATTCGGCAGTTTCCGGATGCCGCTGAGGCGTTAACCCGCCGCTGGGTGGGGGCATCTGCACGCTACGCTGATGTAGGCTAACGCCATCCAACTCATGGTTGCTCATACTTTGCATCGTAATTATCTGCTCAGTGTTTCTCGTGGCGGTAGTTTGCATACGCTATAGCAATCTGTCGATGCCAACGCCCATGGCAAGGGTTTCTGACAAAAACACGTGGAAAATGACTCGGTAATGTATCAGCGTGTCGCTCAGTTTCTAAGCTCCACAGAAATCTCGCTCTATCGGGCACTTAAACAATCGCTTCACAACCAAGCCACGTTAAGTTTCAAGGTGCACATTAGTGAGTTAGCAACGCTTGCCCGATCTAAAGACTTACACTCGTCTCAGCGCAGCAAAAATACCGTCCACAATTCGCATTTTGATTTCCTAACTGCCGATCAGGCACCCTAGAACCGCTTTGTGCGTTGGAGATTAAGCGTCGCGGCCTAACTCCTGCCCGCGGATTCGCAGAGAAAACTTTAAACTACAAGTTTGCGTAGCAATCGACCTGCCTCTGGTGTTTGTCGACGAAAAGAAACAATATATGGTCGTTGAGCTGCGTGACGATATTGCAGGCTTTCTGCCGAGGGCCGAAGCAGCCCGTACTGAGTCGGTTTCTATCACGCCAAAACCGCCAAGCCGCCCCGCTGCAAAAGCCAATACAAGCGCAGCGCCACAGGCTCGAGAGCGCCAACCGACAGTAAGTAAGCCTCGCTGTAGATCGCCGCTGCCCGCATTGCCAAATGCCTAACGATAGTCAGGACTGCCAACAAAAGCGCTCAAGCGGGGAAAACATTTCGCGTCTGCACAAACTTCTCAAGCTGCAGAACCGCATCACCCACTTAGCGTGATCGCGTAAACTAGCGCGCGTGAGCATTTCTGAACCAACATGGCAGCTATTGACTAGCGAATTTTCTAAGCAGCTGAAAGGCCATCTAGGCCTGCCGCTATGGAAGGTTCTTAGCGACAGTGGTTCGCTGACCGACCTGGTTAAGCGAGATTGCAAAGGTGCGTTTTCAGTGTCGCTACTTAGCCAGACCGAAGACTATCCGCAGCTCAGCGAAGCCGCATATCTCGATATTAGTCAGAACCATAAAGCCGTAATTCGCGATGTACTTCTTTGCGACGATGCCGCGCCTTTAGTTTTCGCTCACAGCGTTATGCCGTTGTCGACACTCGAAGGGGCTGGCAAAGTTTTAGGCGATATGGGAAGCAAACCACTCGGCGCTGAGCTTTTTTCCAACCCGCTGATTCGCCGAGGAGAGATACAAGTAACCGCACTTGACCCCCAACACCCTTTATATATCCGCGCCACTTCTCAAATTGCTGAAAAACCGAGCCAGCTGTGGGGACGACGCTCGGCGTTCTTTGTCGGAGAAAATCCGTTGTTGGTATGCGAATTTTTCCTGCCAACCTGGCTGCCAGTCTGCCCTACTAAGTAATATGAAAACCAAACTATCTGCCTACGCTCGCTTAATGCGCCTAGACCGGCCTGTTGGAAACTATCTATTGCTCTGGCCGACACTTTGGGCGCTTTGGTTTGCGGCGATCAGCCAAGGCGCTGTGATTCCAGCGATCCCGGTAATGGCCGTTTTCATAGCGGGCGTTTTTCTAATGCGGGCTGCGGGCTGCGTGATCAACGATTTCGCCGATCGCAAGATCGACGGCCAAGTAGATCGAACCAAGGCGCGGCCTTTAGCAACCGGCGAGGTTAGCCCGAAGGAAGCGCTAGTGCTATTTTTTGCACTAACGCTAGCGGCATTCTGCTTAGTGCTGACAATGAATAGCCTAACCATAAAGCTATCATTCGTTGGCGCAGCACTAGCCACGCTCTACCCGTTTACGAAACGCTGGACTCACTTGCCACAATTTGTTCTTGGGGCAGCCTTTGGCTGGGCAGTCCCTATGGCGTTTGCGGCACAAGCAAATGCATTACCTCCGCTGGCGTGGATACTGTTCAGCATCACGATCCTGTGGACGGTTGCCTACGACACAATGTACGCAATGGTCGACCGTGAGGATGATCTAAAGATTGGGGTCAAGTCCACCGCAATACTGTTTGGGCGTTTCGACAGACTGATAATCGCCTTGCTTCAGCTCAGCACTCTGATATTGCTAGTTTTTATTGGGATACTTCAGCAGCTTAACTGGCCTTATTACTTAGGTTTGTGCGCCGCAGCTGGTCTAGCGTTGTGGCAGCAATGGTTGATTAAAGAACGCCATGGCGATCGCTGCTTTAAGGCCTTCCTCAACAACCACCCCTTTGGATTGGTTGTTTTCATTGGTATCGCCGGCTCTGCGCTGCTCTAGGCGGCAAAACTTCACTACTACAACCTCAAACGGTGCTAACTCTCAACTGAGCACGTATGCCCCAGCTAGTTAGTAGAAAAACTAGGAGCCCGTCATCGGGTTCAATACAGAATTAGCAGAACGGATGACCAAGCTGGCTGCCGGCAAGCTTGGTATTACAGAAACTAAAATATTCGGCGGCTGCGGTTATTAGTCAACGGCAATATGTCGTTGGGGGTCCAAAAAGACTATCTGATAATTCGCGTGGGTAAAGACAGCCGGGAAGATGCTCTTAACCGACCAGGGCTTAAGGTAATGGACTTCACCGGCCGCTCAATGCGTGGCTGGGTGATGATTCACCGCAACGAACTCTCTGATGATCAATATCTAAAAAAATTGGTGGATGACGGTCTTAGCTTTGCAGCCAGCATGCCCGCTAAATAGCGGCTGTTCGTGCGGATGGCTAATCTTCTTCTTCGTTTTCTTTTAAGCGACGCAAGCGCTCTTCTTCTTCGGCCATTGCGGCGAAAACTTCCTGCAGTACGGCGTCGACATCGGCCTCTTCCTCACTTTCTTCAAAGTGGCCGGTGAGCTCCGTTTCAGGGGTTAGCTCACCGTCTTGATATATCTTCCAAAGCTCCTTGGGATAGGCTCTTCCAGCGAGCTGTGGCGCAAATATAGCAAAGAAATCGGTGATATTGTCCATGTCACGGGCGAGCATTGATTCGGCGTGGTTATTCGCCGACGCATCAACTGCCTGGGGTAGATCAATAATTACCGGGCCGTACTCATCGACAAGCACGTTAAATTCAGACAAATCGCCATGCACAACGCCAACGCAGAGCATCCGCACCACGTAGGTCATCATGATTGAGTGATCTTCTAACGCCTGCTCTTCGGTATAGCTGACACTAGCTAGACGAGGCGCAACGCGACCTTCTGCGTCGAGCACCAACTCCATGAGCAAAACGCCGTCAAAGCAGCCGTAGGGCTTTGGAACGCGCACTCCAGCTCGGTCTAGCTTATACAGCGCATCAACTTCAGCGTTCTGCCAAATTTCTTCCGCTTCTTTACGACCAAACTTAGAGCCTTTCTCCATCGCGCGCGCGCGACGGCTATTTTTCACCTTGCGCCCTTCGGTGTAATTTACCGCCTGCTTAAAGCTACGCTTGTCGGCTTCTTTGTAAACTTTCGCGCAGCGAATCTCATTTCCACAGCGGACAGCATAGACCTTGGCTTCCTTGCCAGACATCAATGCTGAGAGCACTTCGTCTACAAGACCGTCGTCTACAAGTGGTTGAATTCGCTTAGGGGTTTTCATGGTGGGTGAATAGTACGGACTTAACCGCAGAAACCCAAGCACAGAGCCACGCGCAGCCGCATTTTAGCGGTATGCATCAGCCTCAAACCGAAGTCGCTCGGGATAATCAGAAAACGCGCCGTCTATTCCGCAGAAGATCAGGTTTCGCATCATTTCCGGGTCGTTAAGCGTATATGGCATCACTTTAACGCCTATTTGATGCATTGTGCTAACCAGCGGAGCATCGGTTAAGGAAATATGCGGATGCAACGAATAGGCTTTCAGCAAGCCACAAACTTGAATTGGGTCAAACTCACTGAACGGATGGCAGTACAACACGCCCAGCCGAACGTTGGCGGAAAGCGAGCGCAAATGTTCCAGTACGAAGAAATTAAAGCTGGAAAAAAGAATGGTGTCCGTCAGCCCAATGCTCTCTACGTCTTTCACCAGCTTGTGAATTGCCACCAGTAAC
>JBLHFB010000067.1:0-8068 GCA_047614865.1 Gammaproteobacteria bacterium
CCACCATGCCCTGCATCAATGGTGATCACGTACTGCTTTTTTTCGACTAATACCTCTTTGGTGCTTACTGCTGCTGGCTTAGCTGGTGCAACCACTGGAGCCGGTGTCGGCGGTGCAGTCTGAGGCTCTGGCCCAGATGGGCCTTGAGGGGTTCTCAGCAGCGGAGCGCTGTCCTCGCTCATCGAAATCGCAACACTAACTACTCGTATTCCACTGGTTTGACTGTAATCGCCAATTTGGTAGCGCTTCGGGCTAGCAGCGAGGTCAATAACCAAGCGTAAAACACCGGCCTTAGGCACGCCCGTGCGAACACCCTTAACCACTTCGTTAGTCGGCAGCAACGCCTTCAAACCCTTGACCACATCGGTATCAAGGAGATCAATCACAATCCGATCTGGGTTAGCTAATTTGAAGTGGTTGTATTTCGAAGTGCCATCCAAAGCGATCGTCAATATTGACTGCGAACCCACCTTGTCTAGCTGCACATCTAAAACGGTGGCAGCATGTGCCACGAATGAAACGACAACAAGTGCCACTGCACCCATCAACCGTTTGATTGATATAAATTTATTATTCATTGTCTCGCTTATTCGCAGGGGGCTGTAAACGCTCAATTATATCCGAATTGCGCTTGCTTAACGTAGGAGCTTTTATCAGCAATTGGCGGCCTTCACCAAGATAGTCGAAGGATAAATCCAGATCCGCGGGCGGAAGAAATCCAAGCCCCTTACTTGGCCACTCAATCAGAGTTAACCCGGCGCGCTCAGACATTTCACTAAGCCCTAGATATTCAAGTTCTTCTGGATCTGCAACGCGATACAAATCTAGATGCTGGCAATGGAGATCACCTAATTCATAAGGCTCGATCAAAGTGTAAGTTGGGCTACGCACCGCCCCAACAACGCCCATTGCTTGTAACAAATAGCGCGTGAAAGTCGTCTTCCCGCTACCTAGATTTCCGTTCAAATGAACTTGAATAGACGGCCCGCGCTGGGCAGCCGTCAGCATCACCACCGCCATTTTTTTGGCAAATTCTGCGGTGTCGTTCTCGCTGGGGAAATTCAGTTCAATCGAGTCGGGCATCGCTACTTCAAGTTAACCAAACGTCGCAGCGGGATGAAGAGGTCCGAAGGCAGCATGCCACGCGGCATATCACCTGCTGCGATATCACCCGCACTCGAATGAACTACCGCCGCGCAACAGGCCCCTTCATATGGACGCATTCCATCCGCTAGCATTGCGCCAACAACGCCGGTTAGAACATCACCCATACCGCCGATTCCCATACCGAAATTACCCGCCGTCACCACTTTAGTCAGCTCGCCTTTTGCCGCAATGACCGTGCCGGGACCTTTCAGAATGACGGTGCCACCGTAGCGAGAGACAATTTCATTAGCCGCGCTTAGTCGATCTGCCTGAACATCGGCAGACTTGCAGCCCAGCAACCTAGCGGCCTCGCCCGGATGAGGCGTTAGCACCCAATGATCATGATACTCCGGAGCGGCTGCGAGCATGGTCAGTGCATCAGCGTCTATGACTAGGGGCACGTCGCGCTTTGCCGCTTTTTTTAATGACGCACGGAACAAATACTGCGCCCACTCGGACTGGCCTAATCCTGGACCAATCGCTATTACGGTAGCCCAGTCGGATACCTGCTCAAAGTCTTCTGAATCCACCACCGGCAAGGCCATAACTTCCGGACAGCCTTGGTCTACCTCAGCGGCATGAGACGGATGAGTGGCAATAGAGACCAATCCAGCTCCACAGCGCAGTGCCGCTTCGCCAGCTAGCCTAACCGCTCCTGACATCCCGAGATTGCCGCCGATGATCAGTAAGTGTCCATTCTGACCCTTGTGGTTAGTTCGTCCACGCGGCCGTATCCAAGACGGAACGTCCGACAAGTTTATTTCTGCTGCGATGGGGCTGATGCTGGCGCGCTGCACTTCTCCCGCTTCTAAGGGATCAAACACCAATTCGCCAACGTAGTCAGCGGCATAGCCAGTCAGCAAGCCAAACTTCTTAGCAACAAAGGTAATCGTGACATCTGCGACCACTCCAATCCCCTGAACATTGCCGGTGTTGGCATTCAAACCCGACGGCACATCGATTGCTAACACTGGCGCAACACAGCGATTAACTTCTTCGACAGTCGCAGTCCAATGGCCCACTAAATCCCGGTCCACACCGGTGCCAAGTAACGCATCTACAATCAAGTCGAAGTCATCAAGTGACGGAGCAGCGTCGTTGCTCGTTAGCACTTGGATATCCCCGACAGCTCGCCATTGCGCAAAAGCACTCGACGCCACTTCGTTGAGTTGACCTGGGTCAGACAAACTGAATACAGTAACCGACCTGCCCGCCTGCTTTGCTAGGGCCGCAACGATGTAACCATCACCGGCGTTATTCCCACTGCCACACAAGACGGCAATCTGCTGAGCGTTAGGCCAACGCTCCTCTATCAAACGAAAGGCCGACTGCGCAGCTCGCTGCATTAGTTCGCTTCCACTCGCCAGGCCAGCGTCAATAATTGCCTGGTCAAGCTCGCGAACTTGGTCAACTTGATAGAGAGCATTTTTCATTGTTGTCATATCCATGATGGGTTCGCGCAATAATAACGTCATCTCGAAACAAAATAAGTAGCTGTGACAACAAATTTAACCTCAAGCGATTTAACCGAGCTGGCTGAGTGGATTAAACAGCGAGCCGAGCATTACGGCTTTCAACAAGCGGGAATCGCCAATTGTGACGTTGACGATGACGCTGACCACCTAGCCGAATGGCTCAAGCTAGGCTACCAAGGCTCGATGAGCTGGCTACAAAAGCATGCTGAACTCCGCAGGAATCCTGCGCAGCTACATCCCGGAACGGCACGTGTTATTTCCCTACGAATGAACTACCTCTCCGACACTATCGACAACTCGATCGCCACCTTGGATCACGACAGCAAAGCCTATATTTCTCGCTATGCCTTAGGACGTGACTACCACAAGCTAATCCGCAAACGGCTGCAGCAGCTTTCTAGTGAAATTGAAGAGCGAATTGGCCCGTTTGGCTATAGAGGCTTTGTTGATAGCGCACCGGTGCTGGAAAAAGCACTCGCTAGAAATGCTGGAATAGGCTGGCTGGGTAAGCACACATTACTGTTGAATCGCGAAGCAGGAAGCTGGTTCTTTCTAGGAGAAATCTATACCGACCTAGCACTGCCTGTCGACAAAGCCTACGGCGGAAAGCACTGCGGAAGCTGCACAAGCTGTATTGATGTGTGCCCAACCCAAGCCATTGTTGCCCCCATGAAGCTTGACGCACGACGCTGCATCTCATATCTCACAATCGAGAACAAAGGCAGTATTCCAGTCGAGTTTAGGAAGCCGATGGGTAACCGAGTATTTGGCTACGACGACTGTCAACTGTTCTGCCCATGGAATAAATATGCCAAGCCCAGTGGCGAAGTGGATTTTCAGCCGAGACATCAGCTTGATAGCACCGACTTGGCCACTCTCTTTGCTTGGACCGAGGAAGAGTTCGATACCAACACTCAAGGAATGGCAATTCGACGACCGGGCTACCAGGGCTGGCTACGAAACTTGGCGGTTGGATTGGGCAACGCCGATACGTCCACTGATGTTATCGACGCATTAAGCGCTCGTCGCGGCGATGCTGGAGAAATGCTAGCCGAACACATTGACTGGGCTTTAGCTCAGCACTCTCAAACCACAAAGGGCCCCCATTAGAGAGCCCTTTGGCAGATCAAACTTGCGGATCTATTTACAGATAAAATTCTCAGGTGCCCTAGGACTTACTTGGCTATAAAACGCCTGAATCAAACTCAGGTCGGCCTCATGATCGCCACTTGCGGTCATGACAGGACCCATGCCAACGACTTTTGCCTTGTAATCCATAAACCCTAAGCAGATCGGCACGCTGGCTGCATGCGCCATTCTCACAAAGCCTGTTTTCCACTTTTCTACCGCTTCGCGAGTGCCTTCGGGCGCCAGCACTAAGAGCATTTTCTCTTTGCTGGCAAATTGATCAGCTACCTGCTGAACCACGTCTTTTGCCGAACGACGGTCAACCGCAAAGGCTCCCATATATCGCAAGAAACTACCAAACAAGCCCTTGAATAAGCTGTGTTTCGCCATCACCCGAACATTCAGCCCCATCGCGGTAATCGCCAAGAAGAAATAAAAGCCATCAAAGTTCGATGTATGAGGTGCTGCGGTCACCACCAAGCGCGGCGTATTATCAGGCAGCGTGCCGGCAATTTTCCAACCAAGCAGCCGCAACATAAGTTTTGCCAAACCACGCGCGAACGGATTATTGGATCGGTCCAACTCGTTACCAACATGAAGCGGCATCTGGCAAATTTCGGCGGGGGTTTTCAACGGTCGAACCAACGTGAGATTAGGAAGTCGCGTCAGTATATACAGCCGTACTCTAAAAACCAGTGGCAAAACCGACGTGAATAACAAAACAAAAGCAGGGAAATTTACCGCATCGAAAAAACTTATCCCATAAGTCATTGACCCATGTGCGTTGGCACACTAAATTCATCAGTCCTATTCCCGTAACTTTCCCAGGAAATTGCCCGTGAGCGACCAGCTAAAACAAGACGCACTTAAGTACCACCGCCAAGAACCTGCCGGAAAGCTAGCTATAGCAGCGACCAAGCCGATGGCAACACAAGCAGACTTGGCTCTGGCCTACTCTCCTGGCGTTGCGTATGCCTGTGAAGAGATTGCGGAAAACCCGGCTACGGCTTATGAGTACACCGCAAAAGGCAATTTAGTTGGGGTTGTTACCAATGGCACAGCGGTTCTTGGATTAGGTGCAATCGGCGCGCTGGCTTCGAAGCCAGTAATGGAAGGAAAAGCCGTACTGTTTAAGAAGTTTGCAAACGTTGACTGTTTCGATATCGAAATTGACGAGCTAGATCCGCATAAGTTAATCGAGACAGTCGCTCGTTTAGAGCCCACCTTCGGCGGGATAAACCTAGAAGATATCAAAGCGCCCGATTGCTTCATCGTTGAACGCGCCTTGCGTGAGCAGATGAACATTCCTGTATTCCACGACGACCAGCACGGCACAGCGATTGTGGTGGCGGCAGCCGTTGTAAATGGGCTAAAGGTTGTAAACAAAGAATTTGCAGACGTTAAATTGGTAGCGTCTGGCGCCGGCGCTGCGTCTATTTCCTGCCTAAACCTGCTTGTCAGTCTGGGGCTTCCAAAGGAAAACATTCTCGTAGTTGACCGTAAAGGCGTTATCTCAAGCAAACGCATGGATGAGCTAGATGAATTTAAAGCGGCATTCGCTCGCGATACCGACGCGGTAACCCTTGACGATGCAATGGAAGGTGCTGACATTTTCCTAGGCTTGTCATCTGGCGGCCTGTTAAAAGCACCAACTATTATGAAGATGGCCAAAGATCCATTGATCTTGGCACTCGCCAACCCAAACCCTGAAATTCTTCCAGAAGACGCTCGCGCTGTGCGCCCTGACGCTATTCTAGCCACAGGCCGCTCTGACTATCCGAACCAAGTAAACAACGTCCTTTGCTTCCCGTTCATCTTCCGTGGTGCACTAGACGTAGCAGCAACCACTATTAACGAAGAAATGAAGATTGCAGTGGTTAACGCAATTGCAGAATTGGCTCGCCAAGACGCCAGCGATATCGTACGAAATGCTTACATTGGCGAAAGCCTTAAGTTTGGGCCTGACTATCTAATTCCTAAGCCATTCGATCCGCGGCTGATCTCAATTGTTGCACCTGCTGTAGCTAAAGCGGCGATGGACAGCGGCGTGGCAAAACGTCCGATTAAGGACATGAAGAAATACGAAGAGAAGCTAAACGAATACGTATTCCAAACCGGGATGTTGATGCGTCCGGTATTCGAAAAAGCACGCGCCAATCCTAAACGTGTTGTCTACGCAGAAGGCCATCGCGAACGTATTCTGATGGCCGCTCGTCAAGTCATCGACGAAGGTATCGCCGAGCCGATTCTGATTGGCCGTCGTGACTTGGTTGAGACCCAGATTGAACACCTCGGTATTGATCTAGTTATTGGTCGCGATTTCAAACTGATTGACCCCTTAGATGCAGAAACCATCAAGCCCTATGCACGCGAGTATCATCGGATTATGGCCCGCCGCGGTATCAATGCAGGCGAAGCACTGGAAGCCGTACAGGCAAGCCAAACCGCACTGGCTTCACTGGTTCTAGAAGCCGGCGATGCGGATGCAATGATTTGTGGGCGTCAAGGTCGCTTCCGCAGCCACCTGCGTCAAGTTCACACCATTATTGGTCGTGCAGACGGCGTAAAAGAACTCTCAACCGTAGCGGCAATTATTCACAATAAAGGTAACTTCTTTATCTGTGATACCCACGTAAACGCCAACCCGTCAGCAGAAGAGATAGCCGAATCCACCCTGCTGGCAGCAGAAGAAGTTCGTCGCTTCGGCCTTGAGCCACGCGTGGCCTTGCTGTCATTCTCAAACTTCGGCACCAACAACCGCGAATCTCCTCGTAAGATGCGCAAGGCTTTGGAAATCATACGTAGCCGTGCACCCGATCTTAATGTTGACGGCGAAATGCATGCCGACTCGGCACTTGACCCTGCTCGCCGTCACGAAGTATTTCCAGACAGCACCCTCAACGGTCGTGCCAACTTGCTGGTCATGCCAAACCTAGATGCTGCCAATATTGTTTACAACATGGTTCGCAGTCTGGGAACCGGCCTTGCCATTGGCCCAATGCTACTCGGCACACGCAAGCCTGCTCATGTTGTAACCCAATCTGTATCGGTTCGCGGCCTAGTCAACATGACCGCGGTTGCCGTCAATCGCGCTCAAGAAGCCGAATAATAAATTAGGTATATCAACAGGATGCAATGGAAAATTTATCTTTCGGGTGAGATTCATACTGACTGGCGCGAGCAAATAATGGCTGGCGCTGCTGAGTTGAATCTACCCATAACCTTCACTTCTGCAGTCACCAATCACGCCGCATCTGATGCGGCTGGCGATTTACTTGGTGAAGAAGATAAGTCGTTCTGGCGTGATCACAAGTCGTCGAAGGTAAATTCGATCAGAACCAAAACTCTGATCGATAGTTGCGATTTGGCTGTGATTCGCTTTGGCGATAAATACAAGCAGTGGAACGCCGCCTTTGACGCCGGCCAGTGTGCGGCGCTCGGTAAGCCGTACATTACGCTTCACGCGGAAGACATTATTCATCCGCTAAAAGAAGTCGATGGCAGTGCGATGGCGTGGGCTACTACTCCTGCACAAATTGTCGACATTCTTCGCTATACCGTGAGCTAGTAAAGCCGTCGCTCAAGCAGCTCTCCAAGGTGCCACGCCCTGACATGTCGTGCGCAGCGCCTGCCTACCGAGTCGATCGCTAAACGTGGGCTTTCAGACTCCGCAACAAGCCGCGTGTCTAGGCTTACCAAACCGAGGTAGAACTTTCCAGCGCATGACGACTGTTCGACGCAATTCTCCCGCTGTCGAGTCACTAGCTTCTGAATCCTGTTAATGGATTTAATTAGCGCTGCCCTCCGTCATTGCCTTGCCTTAGTCGCGGTTTATCACCACGGCGTGGCCTCCTCACTCCTGTGCAATCCGTTAAAAGTCGTCGCCATATCGTCACTTAGTAGAGCTTCACTCAAGCGACCCTTAGAGATCCAACGAAAATTTAGCACCTCCCTTTACTTGCTCCACCATGCGGAGCCGTATTTGACTTCTTGTGTCATAGCGAGTTCGGACGAATTCGTCACGCAGCGAACGTACTTGCCCCACTTAGCTCTACCTGCTCAAGCGGGTCGTTTGCACTTTATCTTAAACGATCCCTACTTCACTTGACACGAATACACCCCTTTTGAAAACTGTGGAATACATCATGCGCGAAGAGCCAGGATGGCACTGGTAACCCGACAACTTCTCGATCTATTTGGACACCCTGCATAGCTTGGCAATCTAAATGCCTGACTGCCTAGTTGGTGACTGGCCGGACTCCCACCGAACAGTTGCCTACCCAATAGCGAGTCCCGCTAGCCATCGCCAATCGCTCATA
>JBLHFB010000068.1:0-8006 GCA_047614865.1 Gammaproteobacteria bacterium
CATGCCGTCGAATGCATCGATAGCGACAGCGTTCTTATCTAGACCCGCCGACAAGCCCACTGGGTTGTCAAAACGAATACCCATTACTTCAACGGGTTTACTTGGCACACCCGGGTTGATCAGGACGCGCGCTGTGCTACCGGACATGCACGCTAAAGATTCCAGGGTTAGGTCATGGGCTTTTTCCGCGTCTAGTTGGAATAGAACAGAACGGGCGAGGCGGTAAAAGCGATGCAACATAACTAAGCAACCTGGTTGGCTGGTGGGGTCGGGGAAGGGATTATAAAGGGTTGATGCTAACCGACGGATTTGATGTGGGAAATACCCAGGCCTCGCTTACGTAGCTGGCCGACTTTATCTCTTAAGTTGGCTGCCTCTTCAAACTCAAGCGCTTTAGCGGCCTTATGCATTTCTTTCTCAAGCTGCTTGATCTTGCGCATCAGCTGAGCTGGGGTCAAGTCTTGAATAGCCGCCGCTTCTTCGTCGAGATAGGCGGGGCCTTGTTCTGCAACTTTCAGGCTGCCATCGTCATTAGCTGCGTCTAATCCTGAAGCGAGCACATCCATTACTGGGCGGCCTGCTGTTCTCGGAATGATTCCATGCAGTTCGTTGTGCTCTTTCTGCTTAGCCCTGCGGCGGTCGGTTTCCCCAATCGCGCGCTGCATTGATCCTGTAATTCGATCAGCGTAGAGAATCGCTCTGCCATTAATGTTTCGTGCGGCGCGGCCAATGGTTTGGATTAACGCTGTTTCACTGCGAAGGAAACCTTCTTTATCCGCATCGAGAATAGCCACCAGCGACACTTCGGGTAGATCGAGACCTTCTCGTAAAAGGTTAATTCCCACCAGCGCGTCGAATTTCCCAAGACGTAAATCTCGGAGTATTTCAACCCGCTCTACGGTGTCGATGTCTGAATGGAGATAGCGAACCCGCGCCCCGTTCTCATCGAGATACTCGGTCAAATCTTCTGACATTTTCTTGGTCAGCGTGGTGATTAAAACCCGCTCGTGCTTCTCGGCACGAATCCGTATCTCCGACAGCACGTCATCAACCTGCGTTCCTGCTGGGCGGATTTCAATTTCAGGGTCGATCAAACCAGTCGGCCGCACTACCTGCTCAACAATATTATCGGCGTTCGCTGCTTCATACTTGCTTGGTGTGGCAGTAACAAAAATGGTCTGCGGCGAGATGCGTTCAAATTCAGAAAACTTCATCGGCCGGTTATCCAGAGCCGACGGCAGACGGAATCCGTAGTTCACCAAGTTTTCTTTACGCGAGCGATCGCCTTTATACATCGCACCAATTTGTGGAATGGTTACGTGAGATTCGTCTACAAACAGCAATGCGTTGCTGGGTAGATAATCAAATAAGCAGGGTGGTGCCTCGCCGGGATTGCGGCCAGACAAGTAGCGGGAATAGTTTTCAATTCCGTTGCAGTAGCCCAGCTCGCGGAGCATTTCCAAGTCATACAAGGTGCGCTGTTCTAAACGCTGGGCTTCAACTAGTTGATTTTCGTTACGCAGATACTTCACTCGCTCCAGCATCTCATCGCGAATTTTGTCGTAAGCACCCAGAATCTTTTCGCGTGGGGTTACGTAGTGCGACTTGGGGTAAACCGTAAAGCGCGGCACTTTTCGTTTGATGTGTCCGGTGAGCGGATCAAACAGGCGAATTGACTCTACCTCGTCGTCGAACAGCTCTATCCGCACAGCGTCGTTTTCCATCTCGGCGGGATAAATATCAATGACATCACCGCGCACGCGATAGTGGCCACGTGAGAATTCGATATCGTTTCGGGTGTACTGCATCTCAGCCAAGCGGTGAAGCACCTCACGCTGGCCTAGCTTTTCGCCCTCCACCAAATGCAGCAGCATACCGAGGTACGACTTGGGATCACCCAGACCGTAAATCGCAGATACGGTCGCAACAATAATGGTATCTGGCCGTTCCAAAAGCGCCTTAGTGGCTGACAAACGCATTTGTTCAATGTGCTCGTTTACCGACGCGTCTTTCTCAATAAAGGTGTCGCTAGAAGGTACATACGCTTCTGGCTGGTAATAGTCATAGTAAGAAACAAAGTATTCAACCGAGTTATTCGGAAAGAACTCTTTCATTTCACCGTACAACTGGGCTGCCAACGTTTTATTATGCGCCATAATCAAACACGGACGCTGAGTTTGGTTGATTACGTTGGCCATGGTGAAGGTCTTCCCAGAACCAGTTACACCCAGCAAGGTTTGGTACATCAACCCCGATTCGAGGCCACCAATCAGGCCCTCGATCGCTGCAGGCTGGTCGCCTGCTGGCTCGTACACCGACTGTAGTTCAAACCTTTGACTCATCAATAAAACTCGTTTTCGTTTGTTTGCTGTTGGGTTAACCTTTGCGCGTTAGCAAAGAGAACACCATGGGTTTATCTGACAGCGTAACCCGGCTTCAATCGTCGGCAACTATCTCAATGACCGCTAAAGCTGCGGCATTACGCACCGAAGGAAGGGACATTATTTCGCTGTCCGCTGGCGAGCCGGATTTTGATACCCCTGAATTCATTCGCGGCGCAGCCATTCAAGCGATGAACAACGGCCAAACACGCTACACAGCGGTGGGTGGCACGCCAGAAACCAAGCAGGGCATTATAACGAAGTTACAGCGCGACAATAATATCAGCTACAACCTAGATCAGATATTGGTATCAAATGGCGGGAAGTAGTGCTTCTATAATTTGGCTATGGCGCTGCTAAGCCCTGGCGACGAAGTACTTATTCCGGCGCCGTATTGGGTTTCCTTTCCCAGCATGGTGTCGCTTAGCGGAGCGACCGCTAAGATTGTCCAAACCCCCATGTTGGCCAACTTCAAATTAACCGCGCAACAGCTAGCCGACGAAATCACTGATAGAACTAGATTGCTGATTCTCAACAGTCCATCCAATCCGAGCGGCCAGATATATACCAATGAAGAACTCGTCGCCCTTGGCGAGGTAGTGCGCCAGCACCCCAATATCATCATCGCCAGCGACGACATCTACGAGCATATCGTTTGGCCCGGCAAGCACTTCAGTAACATCGCCATGGCTTGCCCCGAGCTTAAAAATCGCGTGGTAGTGCTGAATAGCGTTTCAAAGGCCTATGCAATGACGGGCCGCCGGATTGGCTTTGCCACTGGGCTAAGCGAGCTAATTTCGGCCATGACCAAAATTCAATCGCAAAGCACCTCCTGTGCCAGTGCCATATCGCAAGCCGCCGCATCTGCAGCGCTCAATGGCGACCAATCCGCACTCCAGACGATGTTAGCGGCCTATAAATAACGCCATGATTATGTCGTTCAAGCACTAAGCAATATCAACGGAATTACCTGCCTCCCGTCTGATGGTGCCTTCTACGCCTTCCCCAACGTCGAACAGTTTATCGAGAGATTACCCAACGTAAACACAGACCAAGCATTGGCAGATTTTCTTCTTGAAAATACGAGCGTTGCACTAGTCGCGGGATCAGGCTTCGGCACCACAGGGCATCTGCGAATCTCGTTTGCAGCCAGCTTAGACACCCTCAAAGTAGCCATATCAAGGATTTCAAAGGCAGTAGAAAAATAGTCACTGGAAAATTAGGGTTTTTGCTTGCGTTGGCAACAGCGTTTCACTACTATAGCGCGCTCTTCAGGGGCACCAGCCCTTGTAGACCACTCCTAAGTAGCTCAGTTGGTAGAGCAAGTGACTGTTAATCACTGGGTCGGCGGTTCGAGCCCGTCCTTGGGAGCCATTTTCAACAAAAAAGCCCTGACTTTGTTGGGGCTTTTTTGTGCCTGAGGCATTGACCTCTTGGGCCACGAGCTTCCTGGGTTAACTCATGGATAACTTATCGGTCACTATCGTTATGGGTTTGGCTCGGCTTCGTTTTACCAGTCGCTTCAGAAACCGCTTAGCGGCAGCGCCATCTCTCCTCACTTGCAGGTAGGCATCGACCACTTCGCCGTCTTGGTCAACCTCACGCCACAGGTAATGTTGTTTACCGTTTATTTTGATGAATACTTCATCTAGATAAAATGTGTCACCAAAGCTGCGATGATTTCTCTTTAGTCGCCGGGCGTATAGGCGGCCAAACTTTGTGCACCACAGACGGATAGATTCGTAGCTAAACAGTATCTCTCGCTCTGCCAGTAAGTCTTCGGCATCGCGAAAACTCAGATTAAAGCAGCAGTAAACCCAAACGGCGTAGCTGATGATGCTGGTATGAAATCGATGGCGTTTGTATGTGTAGATCCGCCCCTTGTCTCAAAAAAAGGCGACCTGAACTTGTCGTCACTTTTCAATCATGTCAAAATATTGATAAATATTTTTTCATAGAGTTTTCGAAGCATGATCAATGAAAAGAATGCTGCTTTCAGAGCGGTCGCTGTTGTTTTGTTTACCTATGCGCCGATAGCATTTTCAAACCAAGCAATTACAGAGTTGCGTGAGATTGATGGCCTAGCAGTCCAGTCAGAAGTTCATACAGCAAAAGAAACACCTCAGCGTGATGAGTGGAACCAGCCCGACTTGCGTGGTGAGTTTGATGCGTTAATTCCTGTACACGAAAACTACCCTCTCCCCGAAGTCCCATCTCGATTACATGATGTGGCAACTATTCGTGATGGGCGATTCTTGCGGCCACATATTCCCGTCACGCGGACAACCAACGACGGGCGCATCGGAATCGCGCCAGATTCGCAGTCGTCGGGTTTGAAATTTTTTCTGTATACGCCAGAAAAACTCGATGCGGCAGGTGTGCACTACACTCAGGCCAGCGATGGTTCTGCTGATTTGATGAGCGATAAGGTCTTGCACGTTCCTTACCAAGACCTGCTTAACTCAGACGAGACAGGGCTCTTCCCGTCGATGTACGCGATTTGCGACACGTCGTATGCACAACTCGACAATGAGCTTTATGGAGGCCAAGAGCCCACGTCGCACCGAAACCCTTATCCGGTCGCCGACGATACTGAAGCCTATGAACTCACAATATGGTCCTCTGACATCGACAAAGGGTCTGATCTGAGCACCGACGTGATCACTGAAAAGAAAACGTTGATGTTCACATTCAATGTACGTGTCTTTATCAAAAACCCCAAAACACCGAATGCTGAATTGGTACGTGTTGAACGTGTTGGTGAGCCCACCATTATTGAAGCACCGTCACGCCCCTTGACTCTGTTCGAACCAACGATAACCGGCGACGGCCGCCTATTGGTCACTCGTATCTCAGGCACCGCCGGCAGTGGTGGTGGAGTTGACTCCATCGAGCCTCGGCCCTGGATCGATGCAAATGGTGTAACGCGTTACACCATCCACGACATGGTGTACGCCTACAACTCGCCGGACAGTGGATTCGAGCCGTGCGACCCCAATGGATGGACTAATTTAAAACCTCTGAGCTATGCGCACCACGACCCTGAAGTTCGCGAGCGCTATGGATTTGCCAAATTTCCACTACGTGATTTTGAAGGCGTAGAAGTTCTGCCGGGCCAAGAGACCGGAATTATGTATCCGTGGGTAGATCGGCTTGGTGCGAACATCATGTTCACATCCACTCGTCGCCTGAAGGTAAGCGATGAATTCACCTATGGAACACCCGAAGACGTCGAACTGCTGGAAACACTGAACGGCGATGATTCTTTCGATGCTTCAAACCGTGGAGATGCGCTTTACGAACTCGGCGCCGAGGCACCGGCTCCAGAGCTTCGACCCCACCTTATGATTCCAGCGGCACACCAGATTCCTCTGCCTATAGAGCAGTCAAACTGTCCAGATGGTGGCCTGTGCCAGGAAAGCACTGCTCGGGAGCATGTAAGCCCAACGCGCCAGATCGGTATCGTGGGTTTATGGACCCAGGGCAAAATGGTGCAGATCGACGGCATTGTAAATGCCACAGAGCTCGGTTATCGAGTCCTAGACGAGGGGCATAAGTTAGTCCGCCTGTATCACGGACAGGGTGGTGTCGTGCGCATTGGTAATGGTCGCACCAACACGGGTTTGCCTGCGTGGGCCGACTTGGATACTTACCGGCCGCACAACGACTCGGTGATGGAAAGTTTGGAGAACAAGTTCTTTTTCACTGACACGATGAAGCCAGCTGCCCCTTACGATGTGGTCTGGTCGGTCAGCACGGGACGTGGGACCTCGGAGCTAATCTTTGATGACTATATGGACAATGAAGCACTAATTTTGTCGGAAATGGTGGCCTCCATCTCCACAACATTCGGCCCAATCACATGGAACCGCCCGAATACCGGCGATCGCGAAGGCTTGCCACTGCGTGTTCAAAACTCGTCCACCCGAGTCGGCAACCTCAATGCGCCCTACGGTGAAGTCTTTGGCGATACGAAACACGGTACGCGCATAGAACCTGTCGCGCTCGGCGGGCTCTACGGCAAAGGCTTGTGGGTCAATGAAGGTGTCGGTGTTAGGTACACGTTTCCGCCGATTGGCTTACCCGAAGCGCAAGCAAAAACGGCGGCATATTATGGATTGGCGATCGATCCTCGGATTGATCTGGCCGAGTCGGCGGACCATCGTCTCATTACAACACCTACTGGGACCGTTTCGTTGCGTGCTGGCGATGCGCCATCTCTAGTCTTTGGGGTGCCGAACGAATCAGTAGAACAGACGATGGCATTGCCGCAAGTTAAGCGGGCTCAATGGACACACCTCGGTATAGACATAGATGGCCACGAATTGATCGTGTATGTCGATGGTTTTAGGTACTTCTCTCAGGCTTTAGGTGGTTTGGGGGCCGAATTCTTACAGATATCCGTTGGCGACGTGATTGTAGGCAGCCCGAGCCCAGTTATTGGCGGCTTGCGTGGCTGGGTAGACGAATTCAAAGTATTCAGCCGCTCGGTACTGAATCCCGAAGAGGCTTGCAATCGCTCTATGGGAGCGCTCGTCCGCTTGCCATTCGGCAGCTCAAACCAAGGTTACCCCGCCCAATCGCATGAGCTCATTGCTGAGGCGCTAGGCGATCCTGCCGAAACACGGTATGCATGCGAGCGAGATTATGATTCGGAGGGGTTCAGTTTTTTAGCCACAGTGCCGAAAGAGACCCGCATTGGTTCAGCACTCCGCCAGATCAAACCACTAAAATTCAACGCCCCACGTCCAGATGAAACCGACAATCCGTTTTGTCTGGTTTGTCATACGCAGTTTGACCATCCGTCCCAGACAATGACGGTTGATGCACTGGCTCTACGAGGTCTGCCGATGCAGTTTGATCGTCGCCGTCAACCGCTACAGCCGTACCCCGCCGCGATTGGACACATCCCAGATCAGTGGCTCACTAAACAGGGATTGAGCTTTCCAACGAGTGGCGGAAAATTTGAATCGTTCGGCGATTGGCTACTAGTGGATGGCTTTCTCAACGCAAACAAATCGTCGCCCGACGACCCCATAGTTGTGCAGCCACCAACATCTGGTGGTGGCTCGACAGACAGGGCATTGCTGCTGCTGCTTGGGCTGATGGCCGTATACCGGCGGCGAGCCAGTAAGCGCTCGACTGGATGCTGACAAGCTAAATACCTAGAGATAGTAAAGCCACTAGACAATGACCTCAGCCTGTAGTGGCACTCTAGACCGGACCGCCAATTAAGAGAAGTTACGGTTCTGGGAATGATGCCTAGTGAACTGGGGCCTATTCAGGCTGACGCCCGAACGGATTTGTTTGATTACATCGAGCGCTTCCACAACCCAAGACGTCGGCGCACGCTGGCGTTGAAACAAGCGGGGCTTTTGCCCTTTTCGTAACCGTCCGTTATGTCGGAGGATTACCCCATAACACTTTTATTTAATGTCGACCATTCTCGCCAAAACAACAAGAATGAGAGCCCTTGATTCTCCGTTTATCTGGCATCGCAAAGCGGCGCGCTCTTGGTAAACGATAGCGTCACCTCCTGATCACCCAGTGTACCGTTGAGTGTGATACGAGTGTCCTTCTCCACGATCTCCTGAGTGAAATTGCCCGTACTTTCGACCGCGATCC
>JBLHFB010000069.1:0-7988 GCA_047614865.1 Gammaproteobacteria bacterium
CTTTAATCAGCGGTATTAGTTGTTCTTGCATTGATTGAACCGTCAATGGGCCAATATGCTTAAAACGAACTACGCCTTGGTCATCAATTACAAAAGTCTCGGGAACGCCATACACGCCCCACTCTATCCCTGCTTTCCCGTCGGGATCGAACACAGTCGAGACATAAGGGTCGCCACGTTGATCAAGCCACTGGATTGCCGGGCCGCGTTCGTCTTTGTAATTCAGGCCAACAATCTTCACCCCGGCCTTTTTCAAGCCGACCAGTAAATCGTGTTCCTGACGGCAAGCAAGGCACCAGGTTGCCCAAACATTGAACAACGTTACCCCCTCACTAAGTGAGGACTCGGTGATTATATGATCAGGGCTACGCAGCTTAGACAGGCTAAATGCTGGCGCAGCTTTGCCGATCAAAGGTGACGGGACTTCACGAGGGTTCAGCCCTAGGCCAACGCCGAGCAGCACAAACAACCCAACAACCGCAATCAGTGGCAGCAAGTATTTCATTGCTAAGCCTCTGCCTTAGCAGGCACTTTCTTTTTGCGATAGCGTTTATCAGTCGCAGCGAGTAAACCGCCAAAAGCCATCATCAAACAGCCCAGCCAAATACAACGGATATAGGGTTTAACCTGGAAGCGGAAGCTCCAAGCGCCGTTACCGACGGGCTCGCCTAAAGAAACGTAGACATCACGGAACAAATTGGCATCAATAGCCGCTTCAGTCATCGGGCTTTTTTGAACTTTATAAGTACGCTTTTCTGGAGACAGTGTTCGTAAGAACTTGCCGTCTTCAAATACGTTGATCGTGCCACGCGTGGCAACATAGTTCGGCCCTTGAACCTCTTCTATCTTTATAAATTGAAAATCGTAGCCGCCTACTTCCGCGGTGCCGTCCAAGCTTAATACATCATCGCGGTGTTCGCTGAAGCCCTCAGTTAATGCAACTCCGACGACAAAAACTGCGATACCCATATGGGCGAGACTCATTCCCCATAGATGCTGAGGCACACTGGTAACGCCACGTTTAACACTACCGAACGCAATAATTCGCGTGATCGGATCCCACAATGCGGTCGCAGCAACCCAGACTGCCAGCCAGCATGCGAGGATGGTTAACGTTGTGCCACGGCCTACTGCGAGAAACGGCAAAGCGGTCCCGAGAATAAGCGCGACAGCGCCATACCCTTTCAAACGCATCACAATGTCCATCGCCCGATCTCGCTTCCAGCGAGCAGCAACCCCAAACCCCATAGCGAATGTCAAGGCAAGCATTAGCGGCACGAATACGGTATCGAAATACGGCGGGCCGACTGATATTTTCCCGAGATTCAAGGCGTCCATCGCGATTGGGAACAAGGTGCCGGTGAGAACCGCTACTGTGGCTGCGACTAGCAATACGTTGTTTATCAGCAGCATGGTTTCGCGTGACGCGGTTGTTGCATCACCCGCTGCACTCTTCACTTCTGGAGCCCGGATCGCGTATAGCACCAAGGCGCCGCCAATGAATATTGCCAGCAGTGCCAAAATGTAAGCGCCACGTTCAGGGTCGGTCGCAAACGAATGCACCGACACCAACACGCCGGAACGTACTAAGAACGTACCCAGCAGGCTTAATGCAAAGGCAGACAAGGCAAGTAGCGCGGTCCAGTTTTTGAAAGCGCCACGCTTTTCAGTCACCGCAAGCGAATGAATCAGTGCGGTGCCAACAAGCCAAGGCATAAAGGAGGCATTCTCAACTGGATCCCAGAACCACCAGCCGCCCCAGCCTAATTCGTAATAAGCCCACCAGCTTCCGAGAGCGATTCCTATGGTGAGGAAAACCCAAGCAATAGATGTCCAAGGACGCGTCCAACGTGCCCAAGCCGCGTCTAAACGGCCAGCAATCAACGCCGCAACTGCAAACGCGTAAGCAACTGAAAAGCCCACGTAGCCCATGTATAGCATCGGCGGATGGATCGCCAAGGCGAAGTCTTGAAGTAGCGGATTCAAATCGCCGCCGTCTAATGCTGCTGGAATCAGGCGCTCAAACGGATTAGAGGTGAATATTGTGAAGCTGATAAAGCCGACACTAATCCAGCCCAACACGCCAATCACCCTGCCAACCATCACGTCTGGCAATTGACGGCTAAAGGTGGCAACGGCAACGGTCCAAATACAGATAGTCAGAGCCCAGAGCACTAGAGAGCCTTCGTGAGCACCCCAAACTGCTGCGATTCGATACAACAACGGCAAATCGCTGTTGGAGTTATTGACTACGTATAGGACAGAGAAGTCGTTTTCAATAAATGCGTTCATCAATATCGCGAAAGAAATCGCGACGAAAAGGAAATGCAGCCAAGCTAATGGCCTAGCGCTGCGGATCATTGCCGAATGACCAATTTGGCCACCGATTAGTGGAACTGCGCCTTGCAGTACGGCAATTACCATTGCAACGATAAGGCTGAAATGTCCGATCTCTGGAATCATTGGTCTACCACGAGCGATTTGTCTTCTGATTTATGCCCTGCTTTCTCTAAGGCTTCGGCTATTTCTGGCGGCATGTAATTCTCGTCGTGCTTGGCAAGCACCTCGTCTGCGATCAATACGCCTGCTTCGTTCATCCTGCCACGAGCAATAATCCCTTGGCCCTCACGGAATAAATCAGGAAGGATTTTTTCGTAGTACACAGTCATCACATTGGCGTTGTCGGTTAAGACGAATTCAACAGCCAGCTTGCCTGGCTCTCGGGTAACACTGCCTGGCACAACCAGCCCACCTATGCGGAATCGAGCATCCTTCGGCGCTTCACCTTCCGCTACCTGCGTTGGGCTATAGAAAAACAGTAAATTGTCATTGAAGGCTTGGAGTGCCAAAGCAACAGCCACGGATACGCCGGCTAGTAAGGCCAAAACGGCAAACAGGCGTTTTTTACGCGTTGGGGTCATTCGCTTAGATCCATATTCTGTTTTTTAATTTGATCGCGGTGCTTCTTGATAAGCACATCTTTTAGCACCGCACGCTTGGCTATTCGAGGTACGACAATATGGAAAATAATCACTAGGGCAAAGACCGCATAGCTGGGCCATACATAAGCGGCATAGCCGCCCATCGCAAAGAAATCAGACATTTAACTGCTCCTTTTCAGCAAGGGACAGCACCCATTTAGCGTTGCGCTCGCGCTCTAGCAGGCGTGACTGACTGCTGCGCAGCAATACGTACAAGAAATACAACTGGAAGCCAATAACCATCACTAGCAGCGGCCAAAGCATGGAGCCGGCAACAGAAAAACCATTACTGGAAATAATTGGGCCTTGGTGCAACGAGTTCCACCAAACAACTGAGTAGTGAATAATAGGGATATTGACCACACCAACAATCGCTAAAATTGCCGAGGCACGAGCTGCACTGCGTGGGTCTTCAATGGCGTTGTACAAAGCGATATAGCCAATATACAAAAAGAAAAGTAGCAGCTCGGACAGAATCCGTGGGTCTAGGTCGAAACCCTTTCCCCAAGTCGGTTCACCCCACAACACGCCGGTGAATAGCGCCAGAAATGTGAACGAAGCGCCTATTCCTGCACTTGAGCGAGCGATGAGATCCGAGACCTTGATTCGCCATATCAAGCCGATTGCGGCATTCGTAGCCATGAAAACGTAGACAAGCATAGACATCCACGCGGCTGGCACATGAATGTAAATAATCCTGAAACTGTCGCCCTGTTGATAGTCAGCGGGTGACAAGACCAAGCCGCCATAGAGTCCGATCAGAATCAGTACTGCTGCCGGAAGACCCAGCCACGGGGCGAACTTGTCCGCTAGGCTGTAATAGCGCTCTGGCGAGCCAAGTTTATGTAACCACGTCCACATAAATTCTAGAATCTCTTTTGTCTGTAAGGCCTATGTCTCAGCACTTAATCTAAGGGAGGCGAGTATAGCCCATGGAGCCAAAGTCGCGGCCAATACTAGCTGCGATGCCAATAAAAATAACTGACTGCTAAATGGTAAGCCATCCATAGCTGCAACCACCGCTTGGGTGCCTAATATCAAGGCAGGAACGTATAGCGGCAAAACCATCAGCGAGAGTAAAGCACCGCCTTGACGAAGGCCGACTGTAAGCGCCGCACCAATCGCCCCGATTAGCGTAATCAGCGGGGTGCCCAACAGCAGGCTAAGCGTTAGCACCACAGAGGCTTCCCCTCCAAGCCCTAAGCCCAAGCCAAGAATTGGAGCTAATAGCACCACTGGAAAACCGCTACTAAGCCAATGAACCAGTACTTTGCTAGCCAGTAGCCAGAATTGCGAGCCCGGGGCCAGCAGCATTTGCTGCAAAGACCCGTCTTCAAAATCGCTTTTAAATAGGCTATCCAAGGCAGTTACTGATGCCAGTAAAGCACCAATCCAGATGATTCCTGGTGCTATTTGCTTTAGCAAATCACCCTCTGGCGCAACGCCAAGCGGAAACAAACTAATCAGCAATACAAAAAATATTAGCGGGTTAGCCGATGCTTCTTGGTTCCGCTTAAGGAGTTTAAGTTCCCTAAAAAGTAGCGCTTTCATCTAAAAGCCCCCAGCTCCAATGGCATCACCGTTACATTGGGGATGTCTAAACTGTGGTGGGCAGTCATAATACAGCTGCCACCTGACGACACGTGCTCACTAATCAAAAGTGAAAGCAAAGCTTGGCCTTCACTATCTAAACCGCTGTAAGGCTCATCAAGAATCCATACTGCTCGTTGTTCTAAAAGTAGTCGCGCTAAGGCCGTACGACGGTTTTGGCCGGCCGACAAACTATGGCAAGGCATGTCTGCGAAATCTAACAAGCCCACTTTGTGCAGCAAGGCATCGATATCTACTTGGACCGAAAACAAACGGGCGTAAAACCCCAGATTGTCATGCGGACTTAGTGCAGATTTAATTCCCAGTTGATGGCCAAGCCATGCAACCGACTGGCGATACTCGCTGTCGGGGGAACGGATATCAGCTCCCTGCCAACAAACACGACCAGCTTCTAGCCGGCCAAGGCCGGTCAGAATATTGAGCAGGCTGCTTTTGCCGCTGCCATTAGGGCCCACGACTTGAACTAGTTGGCCAGCGGCCAAGGTAAAACTAAGCCCTTCAAATAAAAGGCGTTCGCCGCGTTGGCAGCTCAAATTTTCAGCGCTAAGAGTCAATGCCAGTCTCAAGCAGCGGGAATGCTAGTTAAGCCGCCCATGTAGTGATGGAGCGCCGCTGGAATAGCGACGCTGCCATCGGCTTGTTGGTAGTTCTCCAACACTGCAACTAGCGTGCGCCCTACCGCCAGCCCAGAGCCATTAAGGGTATGAAGTAATTCCGGCTTGCCAGTTTCTGGATTTCTCCAGCGGGCCTTCATTCGGCGGGCCTGGAAGTCCAAGAAGTTACTGCAAGATGAAATTTCGCGGTAAGTATCTTGGGCTGGCAGCCATACTTCTAAATCGTAGGTTTTAGCAGCAGTAAAGCCCATATCGCCTGTGCACAGTGTCATCTTGCGATAAGGTAATTCTAAGCGCTGAAGGATTGTTTCTGCGTGCCCAGTCAACGCCTCTAACGCTTCCCATGACTTAGTTGGCTCAACGAACTGAACCAGTTCTACTTTTTCAAACTGGTGCTGGCGAATTAGCCCGCGTGTGTCACGGCCATGTGATCCGGCTTCAGAACGGAAACAAGGCGAATGACAGGTGTAGCGAGTTGGCAGGCTGGCTGCTTCAAATATCTCACCACGGGCCATATTGGTTACCGGCACTTCCGCGGTGGGCGCTAAGTAGAAACTACGTTCGTGATTGTCTCCATGCGGCACTTTGAACAAATCTTCTTCAAATTTCGGAAGCTGCCCAGTGCCCATTAAGCTGTCGTTATTCACGATAACCGGCACATAAATTTCGTTGTAGCCGTGCTCTGCCGTATGCACATCAAGCATGAACTGGGTTAGCGCTCGTTGTAACCTAGCAAGCGGTCCGGTTAGTACGTTAAAACGTGCACCAGCAATTTTCGACGCTTGATCAAAGTGAAGACCTCCAAGCGTCTCGCCCACGTCAACGTGATCTTTAACCTCAAAATCAAACTCGCGCGGCGTTCCCCAACGAAAGGTTTCAACGTTATCGTCTTCACTGCGACCCAATGGCACATCGTCAGCGGGAATATTGGGGATCGATGCAAAGATCGCGTCTAGCTTTGACTGGACTGCTTGCAGTTCAGCTTCAGCGGCGCTTAGCTTGTCACCTAAGTCGGCGACGGCATCGAGCAACGGCTGAATGTCATCACCGGCGGCTTTGGCTTTACCAATAGACTTGGAGCGGGAATTACGCTCAGATTGCAGTTCTTGGGTAGTCACTTGAAATGCTTTGCGTTGCTCTTCAAGTTCAAGCAAACGATCAACATCTAGCTCAAAGCCACGACGTTGAAGTTGGGCAGCGACATCTTTAGGGTTGCTGCGAAGCAGTTTTGGATCAAGCATGTGTTGCCATTTTGGTTAGTGTTAGCCCAAGCCAAGCACCTAATAGGCAGAGGCTTACGCTAGAAAATACATATGTCACAGCAGCGGCAATCCGCTGTTGCTCAACTAAGGTGATGGTTTCTAGCGAAAAGCTAGAAAATGTTGTAAACGAGCCTAGCACCCCAACCACAAGGGCAAGGCGGGCTGTTTCAGACAACATGCCACGTTCTACAGCAAGGACATACAGGCAGCCGACGGCAGCGCTTCCTATCAAATTGACGGCCAAGGTTCCATACGGAAACCCAACGCCGGTCCAAAGCTGGAAACGTAATACAAGTAGGTATCTGAAGGTCGCGCCAATTGCGCCGCCGGCAGCTACTGCTAGGAGGCCATTCATCGCGCGAGATTATACCGCCTGAATGGCCCTAGCGCAGTAACAAATAGAGCTAGCGCGGCGGTTTGCTAATTAGGGTATTTTTACCGCCAGCTTTGACTTTGTAGCGCGACTTATCACAGGCATTAATCAGCTTGCTTATTCTTTGCTCGCCCTATGCTGAATATGCAGCACCCGTTGTGCAATGACGGAGGAGGATATGCTAACGCACTTTACTGTTTAGCTAGTTTCGGCCTGATCTCGATGTCGCTTGTGCATCTAAGGCATCCAAACGGCGCATCTTCTCGCCGATTTTCAGTTCTAGACCACGCTCAACTGGCTGATAGTATTTAGCTTTTGGCAGATCGTCTGGAATATAGCTTTCACCAGCAGCATAGCCTTCCGGCTCGTCATGAGCGTAACGGTAAGCGGTACCGTATCCCTCTTCCTTCATTAGTTTAGTTGGGGCATTACGCAAGTGAAGCGGCACTTCTAAAGAGCCATAGGCTTTGGCGGCTTGCTTCGAGGCTTTATACGCCACATACACCGCGTTGCTTTTCGGTGCCACTGCTAGATAGGTCACGGCCTGAGAAAGAGCCAACTCGCCTTCAGGTGAACCGAGTCGTTCAAACGCTTCAACGGCGTCGAGGCAAATCCTTAACGCGCGAGGATCGGCATTACCAATGTCTTCTGAGGCCATGCGTATAAATCGGCGGCCGAGATACAGCGGATCACAACCGCCATCTAGCATTCGCTGAAACCAGTACAGCGAGGCATCTACTGCACTTCCCCGAATTGACTTATGCAGCGCCGAAATTTGATCGTAGAAACTTTCTCCACCATTGTCGAAGCGGCGCAAAGTGCCCTGCACTATCGCCTCAACGGCATCGTCTAAGAGCAATCCGTTAGCGGACTGTGTCGCTGCGAGTTCTAACCAGCCAAGCAGCCGGCGTGCATCGCCATCGGCAGAGGCGGCCAATATCTTGCGTTGTTCCGGAGATAAGCTTAGCGTTGGCAGCCCGCAGTCGGCCAGTCGAGTTTCGGCATCAAGTAATACCCCCTCTAGTTCATCGGTAGATAGCGACGTGAGGTGGTAGACCCTTGCCCTAGAGAGCAAGGCGTTATTTACCTCAAAAGACGGGTTTTCGGTGGTGGCGCCGATAAACAAAATGGTGCCGTCTTCAACAAA
>JBLHFB010000070.1:0-7986 GCA_047614865.1 Gammaproteobacteria bacterium
GACGTGAAGCCAACCCACAAAGTCGGTGTAATCGGAATTGGTGGTTTGGGTCATATGGCAATACGCTTTTTAGACGCGTGGGGCTGTCACGTAACCGCTTTTTCTCACAGTGCAAATAAGCGTGATGAAGCGCTGGCAATGGGCGCTGATGACTTCGTTGATTCTAGCGACGATGCGGCCTTAAAAGCCTGTCATGGTCAATACGATTTCATTATCTCGACTGTGAATGTCGATCTGAACTGGAATCGTTACGTTGCTGCTTTGAAACCACGTGGTCGTTTACATACCGTTGGTTTGGTTCGTGGGCCATTTGGACCGTCGGTAGGAGCGGCGTTAATTGGCGGACAAAAGTCTGTATCTGGCTCGCCAACGGGCAGCCCGGCTACGGTAGCGACAAGGTTGGAATTCTGTGCCCGACACGAAATAGCGCCGATTACCGAAACCTTACCGCTGTCGCAGGTAAATACTGCGATTGAACGATTAAAGGCGGGTGACGTTCGTTACCGCTTCGTTCTCGACTGCAACGCTTGATGATTGAGGCGCTGCTGCCTTTGGCAGCAGCGCAATGAAGCTCAACATCAGTCTGGCAACAGTAATGCTAAGCACAAAGCCAGCCGAGCAAAGCAGCCAAGCAATTTTTACCATTTGAATATTGGGCGGAGCAAGCAGGCCGCCTGCAAAGCCAAGCCAAATGCCTACACCAATCAAACTGGTTACTAGGCAAGCTGTCCCTTGCAGCCGAACCATGGGTTGAATTGAATATGCTTCTGGGCGCGGGTAAATCGCTCTACAGACAAGACCCAGAACGGCGCCTGAAACAACCAACAAAGCGCCGCAAATCCACGGCGCAATAGCAATCAACCCTGTGTCTGGCAACGCCAACCAAGCAACAATGCTGACTACCGCCCATATAGGCAGTGGGTATCTCAGCAGGTGACTGTTGTGAATTAAGTGATTCATATAAGTGGCTTAAGTTCTCATTAGCGGCGGCTTACAGCAAATACGACCCAAATACGGCATTCGGATTCAATCTGGCGCCGCTGACAACGGCTGACTTAGGCCGATTCGACTGAAAATGGGTGATCGTTCGCAGGAGTTGGGAGGTTTTCGCGGACTATACCAAAACACTAGCCCGCAAACGTGGATAAAAAAGGCTTAAGGCCGCCGCGCGTAGCGCAACGTAGGCAATAAACGAGATCCATAAACCTTCTGGGTTCTCTCCGCCGGAGAGCAGCCACCAAAGCGCCAGAAAAGCCGATACCGCGAGAATTGACGCGTTTCGCATATCCGCTCCCCGAATCGCACCAATGAATACCCCGTCGAGCTGAAACGCGGCAACCGATAGCAAAATGTAGAGCGAGCAATAGGGTAAGTAGGTCAAAGTGGTACTTACGACCAAGGCGTCATTGGCGAGCAAATTGACGATCTGTGAGCCGAGTAGAAGGATTATCAATGCAAGAACTCCGGCCGTGGCAACCGCCAGTACAGAACAACGCCTAATTGCATTATCAAATCGGCTTTGATTTTTAGCGCCCAGAGCGCTGCCAACCTCGGCCTCGGTAACGTATGCAAAGCCGTCTAAAAAGAACGCGCTGAAAGTAATTAGCTGAAGCAATATGTGGTTGGCTGCCAGCATTTCAGTGCTTATAGCCGCGCCACTATTGGTAAACACACCAAAGCAAAATAGCATTAATACAGTGCGAATCATGATGTCGCGATTCGCACTTAGCATGGCTCCTAACTTGCCTGTGTCGACGATTTTATCGCGTGGCCAAAATGGTTCGCTAGCCTCGGCGGCAGGCTTCAATCCTCGGTAGAGCAGGGCGAAGCTCAAAATCACTGTGCTCCACTCGGCAATCACGGTCCCGTAAGCAATCCCAATAGCGCCGTAGTCCAGCACCGCGGCAAACAGGTAGTCTAAAACCATATTGATTCCACTGAGAAAAAACTGCAGAAACATTAACTGGCGACTTTGACCCAAGCCAATCATCGTGCCGAAGATAGCCATAGAGGCAAAGGTTGCGGGAGCGCCCAGCAGCCGAATTTGCAAATAACTGGCAGCCGTTTCTTCCACAGTCTCGGCGGCAGAAAACAACTCAAGGCTGGTGCTAACGATTGCAGATTGCAGCAATACCAACGCTAGCGAGATAAGTCCGCCGAGCAATAACGCCCTGCCGAGTGCGGCGCGTATTTCGTCGTGGGCATCGGCACCAAAGGCTTGGGCAACAAAGCCGGTGGTGCTCATCCTCAGAAAACCAAAGGCGAAAAAGATAAACGCGAAAATCAGGCTGCCGAGTGCTATCGCTCCCAGATCGTCGACGCTTCCAGTATTTCCAATAACTGCGGTATCGACTATTCCTAGCAACGGAACGGAGCAGTTGGCCAAAATGAACGGCAGGGCTCGGCCAAAAAGCTGAGAATAAGAGGGGTTTGTCATGGCGAATTGTACCGTGCAATGCGGCAAACAGGCTTAGGAAATCAGTCGTTTAGAAGGGCCGCGGAGACTCAGGCGAGAAAACTTTGTGCTTTTTGATAAGTGTGACTCTACAGAGAGGCTTATCTAGGTTAGCGCCGCGTTTGGACGCTAAAAACATCAAGCAAATGATCTGCTCAATCAGCTAAATAGCCGTATTGGTGATGGTTGAGTTAGGTCTGCGGGTGATCAACGGCAACATAAGTGACAGCTGTTCACTGAAATAAAGTGTTCAGTTTAGTGTGGCCTTTCATGGTTTTAGCGCGACAATTTAGTTTCGGCTAAAGCGAATAAATAAGCTATCCTGATTCGCAACAATCAAACTCCACTGAAACAGGTGCTACACGTGTTTAAGCGAAAGAAACTTGGAAAAGCCTTAGCGAACGCAGTTAACTACGGTCAATGGAAACGCCTCGCCCGCGAGTGGGACATTGAACACGGCCTAGATAAGTGGAAACGCTCAGACCGCAGTCGCCGATACGACTTTGTGTCTATCCGTAAACGTCTAGAGCAGCTACGTGGCTTTAGAGCATCTGGCGACAATCACGGCTTGCTGTATACCCTCAACGAAGGTATCCACGGCAATATGGGCGGCATGGGTAATCCCGCGCTCTACAACCAAGCCAAGTTTGGAACCAAACAATTAATCAGCGAATTTATCGACGAGCTGTCGAGTGCAATTGAATACATTGCCAGCGACGACGTGACCGATATCAGCTTTGAGGAGAAGGTCGACTTTATTCGTCGTGCTTCGATTTGCTGTGGCCGCTCAGCGATCATGCTGAGTGGATCGGGCACCTTGCTCTACTTCCATTTGGGCGTAGTTAAAGCCTTATTGGAAGAGGATCTATTGCCGACGATCATGTCAGGCTCTAGCGGTGGCTCGATTGTCTCAGCAATATTGGGGACCCATTCTAAAGAAGAGCTAGAAGAATTGATGGACCCCGCGTTCATGATTAGTCTGATTGACGAGCAGCGTCAACGCTTAGAGGAATCGGGCGCCAGCCGTCCTAACCAGCAGCATATACGTGAGTCGCTAGCCAAGATGATTCCAGCCGACATGACGTTTGCTGAAGCCGAGAAATTGTCTGGGATCAAAATTAATGTCTCGATTGCCCCAGCGGAGCAATACCAAACTTCACGGTTGATGAACGCGATTACCTCGCCAACCGTCTACGTATTAGACGCGGTTGTAGCATCGGCGGCAGTTCCTGGGGTATTTCCGCCGGTACAGCTGACTGCTAAAAACGCATATGGTGAGCGCCAGCCGTATCTGCCAGGAAGACTATGGGTAGATGGTTCGGTGACTAATGACCTACCAGCCAAGCGCTTAATGCGGATGTATCAGGTAAACCACTTTGTGGTGAGCCAAACCAACCCGCATATCGTGCCGTTTATTAGTGACGAGCGTGAGCAAGGTGCCTTGTCTAAGGCCGTTAATAATTTTACCAAGCACACCGTACGCGATGGTCTGTCGCTGTATACCGAAGTGATGAAAAGGCCGCTGAAAGGCTTGCCACGTGCACAGCATTTGCTGGCGATGGCTAACTCGGTGATCAACCAAGATTACACTGGCGACATTAATATTCTTCCGCCGCTTAAGATTATCAATGTGCGTAAATTGCTTAGCCTGCGGACAGAAGCTGACATTATTTTAATGGTTGAAGCAGGTGAAAGGTCGACTTGGCCGAAAATGGAAATGATCCGAATTCAAACCAAGCTCAGCCGCACGATTGACCAAATTCAGAAACAGCTACTTGAAATAGCGATCGAGTCTGAGGCTGAGGTTCACTACAAAAAAGCAAGCTAGCCAGCATGATCTAAGGCGGCTAGAAAGCCGGCTATAGGCCGGCGGTCAGCTTGCCTGGTTCTCTATTTGGAGCGGGCAGCGCCGTCGCTTCTACTCGGCGTTGCAATCAATGCTAGAAGTCCCCATGGTTTAGTTTCACGCGTTGCATAGGTAATGCAGTTGAATATCTCGGAGAGAGACGATGAGTATAGATTTTTACGATTTTTCTATTGGTATTTGCCTTAAGCGTTTAGCGGTATTGAAAAGCCTAATTCAAAAAGGTGGCGAGTTTGCAGAAGCCAAGGGTTTCAACCAAGCCAACTTGCTTAACTCACGCCTAGCGCCAAACATGCTTGCCTTGTCTAACCAAGTGCAAATTGCTTGCGATATGTCTAAAGGCGCAGTGTTCCGTTTAACCGGAACCGAAGCCCCTAAGTTTGCAGACGATGAAACCACATTCGAGCAGCTTATTGACCGAATCGACCGAACCGTGGCGTATGTGACAAGCGTTGATCGCAGCGCTTTTGACGGTAGTGAAGACAAGATGGTTGACTTTAAAGCCGGACCAATGGAGCTAACCCTCAAAGGCAGTGATTACGTTACTCAGCTGGTATTGCCCAACGTGTTTTTCCACGTAACGACTGCGTACAACATCCTGCGTCATAACGGTGTTGAACTGGGAAAGTTTGATTTCTTGGGCGTTGATCCAAGCAAACTGTAGTCTTTGTGTGGGAATGGACGGCAACGGGTCTCATATTGGCGCTACTGAAAACGGATACATGGCAACCATATCCGAGCGCTTAGCTAGAGAAGGCGGCAATCTAGATGTGGCGATTACCCTTGCGTTGTGGCTGCGAAAAGGCACCTCAGTGATATTGGTTTCCCTGGTAATTTGTAGCGTGTTTATCTGGTTGGGCTATGAATTTTTATACGTGGCTTAAAGGCATCTAACTTAGCGGCTTTAGTAACTCGTTGGCTACAAAGCGTGTCGCGGGGCCAGCGTAGTCGGGGTCTGCCAGTACTAGGGACAGCCGCACCTCGCGGCTGCCCCCGTCGCTGAGTACCAGTGGCTTCACCAGCCCAGCGTCAATATCAGCCTGAATGAGTTGAATCGGGGCTGACGCAAACCCCATCCCATTCCTAACAACTGCCGCAGCGGTATAGCCGTTGTTAACGGTAATTCGTTGTTCCGCTCCCAGCCAGCCAGCATCTCGGTTTGTCTTTTGCCCTGAGTCTTTCACCACTATTTGGCGATGCTTTTTCAAGTCGGCTTTAGTTAGTGGTTGCGGAAGGTGCTGTAAAGGATGGTTAATCGCTGCAACCGTTAAGAGCGTCACGGTAGCCACGTGTCTGGTTGGCATCCCCGGTGGATCGAAACCAGTAATCGCAATCTCCGCTTTGCCCTGGAGCAAGGCTTCATTTGGACCACTAAGCGTCAACTCTAGGATCTCAAATTGGGTGGCGGTAAAACGCTTGTGTGCGGCATCAATGCACTGCAATAGTCGCTCAATAGGGAACAGCGTATCCACTGCAATCCTGACAATCGCCTCGTCGCCACGCGATAGTTTTCGCCCTGCGTCTTCCAGATGGTTGGCGTCTTCTAGTAGTTGCTTGGCTCGTTTGTAGAGGGTTTTTCCAACCGGTGTCAGCACTGAGCGCCGGCCTTCAAGGGTAAACACTTTCGCATCCAAGTTAACTTCGAGCTTTTGCACTGCGTAGCTCACCGCACTTTGGCTCTTGCCCATTGCTTCGGCAGCAGCGGCGTAACCCCCTTCGTCGACAACGCATATAAGCGACTGCCATTGATCAAGCGTAACCGTAGACATATCTAATATTTAGGAGATAAAGCGCTAAATAATACTATTCATATCTACTTTAGTGTGGTGTTTAATGTGATTCAAGAGTTGGCAGCGTGCCAACACTGTCGAATTTGAAGGTTTTGAAATGACACACTCAGTGATTAGTTTATTTGGACGGGCCGGTTTAGCGATGATATTTGTGATGGCTGGCTTCGGCAAAATTACCGGCTACAGTGGTACGGTTGGCTATATGGAGAGCGTTGGTCTGCCGGGTATGCTTCTCCCGCTGGTTATTGCCCTAGAATTGGGTGGCGGATTGGCGTTAATAGCGGGCTTCTTGACTAAACCGATTGCGGCCGCTTTAGCGTTATTTAGCGTGGTATCAGCATTTATTTTCCACGCCAATTTTGGCGATCAAATGCAGTCGATTATGTTCATGAAAAATATCGGCTTAGCCGGTGGCTTGTTGCTATTGGTTGCCAATGGCCCAGGCGAGATTTCTGTAGATAGTAAGCTAGCAGCATAGGTGAACAGGATGAATCGAACAGTAGACAGAGTGATCCCGGCGCGAAGAGCGTCAGACGGCGACGGCGTCAAGTTGTGGCGTAGCATTGGTGCGACGCAAGCGATTCGGCACGACCCTTTTCTGCTGCTCGATGAAATTTCCTCTGACCAAGCAGCTGATTACATTGGCGGCTTCCCAGCCCACCCGCACCGAGGCTTCGAGACCATCACCTATATGCTTGAAGGCTATATGCAGCATAAAGACCATATGGGAAATGTCGGGCTGCTAAAACCGGGCGGAGCCCAGTGGATGACCGCTGCACACGGCATCATTCATGAAGAGATTCCACAGCAGGAGCAGGGCACCATGCACGGCTTTCAGTTGTGGTTGAATTTGCCGTCGGCTGAAAAGATGAAACCGGCTTGGTATCGAGATATCGAACCGACAGAGGTTGGCGACGCTGCATTCCCTGGCGGACTACTTCGCTTAGTCTCAGGCCACGTAAATGTCGCCGGTGTCGAGGTCGCTGGGCCAATCAATACGCCCGATGCTCCTGTCACTACCGATCCGATTATTGCCGAAATCAGATTGGATAGCGGTGGCCGTTTGCAGCTGCCTCTAGCTAGCCAATACAACGCCTTTATTTATGTGTTCGAAGGCGACTTGATGATTCAGGGCAATAGCTACAAACCCCAGTCAGCGTTGATTCTTTCAGAAGGAGACGAATTGGAGCTAAGCAGCACCGATGGCGGACGCGTCCTACTGCTGGCTGGTTTGCCGATTGGCGAGCCAGTTGTCCAGCGCGGCCCGTTTGTGATGAATACCCCAGAAGAGCTAGACCAAGCAATGAAAGATTACGCCAACGGCACACTCACACAGGAGCCGAACTAATGGGCTTACTAGTCGATGGAAAATGGCATGACCAGTGGTATCAGAATTCGAAAGACGGCAAGTTTGTACGCCATGAGTCGGCCTTTCGCTCGTCAATAGGCGCTGACATTCATAGCGAGTTTCCTGCCGAATCCGGCCGCTATCATTTGTACGTGTCGTTGGCTTGCCCTTGGGCACATCGCACCCTGATCTTCCGCACGCTGAAAGGACTCGAAGAGCATATATCGGTGTCGGTGGTTCATCCCAATATGCTTGAAAACGGCTGGAGCTTAGCCAGTGATTTCGAAGGTGCCACTGGTGACTCGCTTTACAACCACGATTTCCTCTACCAGCTATATCAGCAAGCCAAGCCCGATTACAGTGGCCGCGTCACGGTTCCGGTGTTGTGGGATAAAAATCGCGAGACGATTGTGAGCAACGAATCAGCCGAGATCATCAGAATGTTTAACAGCGAGTTCAATTCGCTGACTGGCAACACCTTGGATTTATACCCAGAGGCCCATCGGGCGGAGATTGACGAACTCAATGA